>CAZPEJ010000052.1:0-15396 GCA_964585465.1 uncultured Ardenticatenaceae bacterium | reverse complement strand
GAACTATCCATCAGGCCAAAATAACCCGACGGCGCAATCCCAATCCAGAAGATGAACAGCAAAAAGGCCAGGAAAATTGCCAATTCACGGCCGTTTACATCGCGCAACTTCTGGTTTTTGGGATTATCCAATGGCCCCATAAACACCCGTTGGAACATCCACAGCAGATAAACGGCCGCCAGAATGACCCCCGTCGTGGCAAAAGCCGTATAAATCCAGGGGGTTGGCCCCAACGATTCTGCCCCCATCGAGCCAAGCAAAATGGTAAACTCACCCACAAACCCATTCAAACCCGGTAACCCCATACTAGAAAGCGTCACAATCAGCGACAACACACTAAACAGAGGCATCGCCTTCCACAACCCGCCAAACTCCGACATCTCACGAGTGTGCCGTTGTTCATAAATGATCCCCACCAGGAAAAACAGCGCGCCCGTGCTAAGGCCATGATTCACCCCTTGCAGGATAGCCCCCTGGATACCTGCCTCGTTGAGCGAAAAAATGCCCAACATCACAAACCCCAAATGGCTAACGCTGGAGTAAGCCACCAGCTTCTTCACATCCTTCTGGGCAAACGAGACAATCGCCCCGTAAATAATGCCAATAATCGCCAGCACCGCAATCAACGGAGCGTAGTAGGCAGAGGCTTCGGGGAACAAGGGCAGGTTAAAACGGGTGAAGGCATAAGTACCCATCTTCAGCAACACCCCGGCCAGAATAATGGAGCCAGCGGTGGGGGCTTCGGTGTGGGCATCGGGCAACCAGGAGTGGAAGGGGAAGAGGGGAACTTTGATGGCAAAGGCGATGGCAAAACCGAGAAACAACAGGCGTTGCACGTTGTCGGCCGCAAATGCCTCTCGTCCGGCGATCAAATCGGGCAGCGAAAAGGTTTCGTTGGTAACACCCATGTACAAAATTGCCAGTAACATCAACAACGAACCAGCCATCGTGTACAAAAAGAATTTAATGGAGGCATACACGCGGGATTTGCCCCCCCAAATGCCAATAAGGAAGTACATAGGCACCAGGGTAAACTCCCAGAAAACGTAAAAGAGAAACAGATCTTGCGCCAGGAATACCCCCATCATGCCTACTTCCATCAGCAGCATGAAGATGTAATACTGCTCCACCTGACTATCAATGGCATCGTAGGACGACCAGGTAGCCACCACACTAATGAAGGCGGTGAGCAAAACCATGAGGATGCTCAGGCCATCTACTGCCAGGTAGTATTGAATGCCCCAGGAGGGAATCCAATCAAACTGATCGGCCAGTTGCAGGCCGCTGAGGCTTTTGTCATACTGTCCCAGCACCAGCAGCGACACAACCAGGGTGGAAATGGCAAAAAACATGGCTGTGCCTTTGGCAAATTCGGCCGTGCTGTGCCCTGTCCATTTCCGCACTATGATCACAAAAACTCCTAACAAGGGCAAAAAGGTGAGGATTGATAAGAGTCCGTTTCCGCTTTCCATCTTCTCTCCTGAATTGTAAGGGTTAGAAATTCGCCAATCTCTAATCGCTTTTAGTTCATCATTAAGAAATAGACCAACAAGGCCACGGTGCCCAACAAAACACTGAGGGCGTAGTTGCGGGCGTATCCGGTTTGTGACAGGCGAATGAGATCAGCCAGGCGACGTGTCAATCTGGCACTGCCCAACACTAAGAGTCCATCTACTCCTTGTTTGTCCACAACATCGGCCGTAAATCGCGCCCAGCCGATAAACGCATCCCGTACCAGCTTTTCGTGGAAGAAATCGTGCCACACCTTACCATCCAGGGTGTGCCCCAGCCAATCGGCCGTTGCGTTAAACGCAGGTATCACATAATCCATGTACAAGGTGTTGAGGGGCAACCTGGCCCAGAACCAGATAGGCGTGTTTTGTAAGGGGTCGCGCTCTTCGGCCGTTTTTGGTTTATTCCGATACACCACCTGCGTCGCCAACCCAAGCGCAGCCAACCCCAGCAAGGTAGACAACCCAGCCACCACCGGATTCAATACCACCGGCGTGTGGGGCAGATGCACAATCCCTTCTTCCGACAACTCAAACGCCTGAATCGAATGCTCCAACCACGCTTCCATCGCCAAAAATACCCCGCCTGGATGTTCGTGATACGCCTCGGCCATCGCATGGGTCAAAAATGGCATATTGAGCAAACCCGCCCCTATAGCCAAAATCGCCAAAATATCCAACACACGGGTCATCACCGGCGGGCTTTCGTGGGCGTGTTCGGCAGCCGCATGGCGCGGGCTGCCAAAAAAGACCATCTTCAGCTGCCGCCCCATGTAAAACGCCGTGCCAAAGGCAGCTAACGTCAAAACCACATACACTATCATGTTATGTTCGTTGCCGTGTGCCAAAATTTCATCTTTTGACCAAAAACCGGCCAACGGGAAAACACCCGCCAGAGCCAACGCCCCCATCATATAAGCAGCGTAGGTAATGGGCATTTTTTTACGTAACCCACCCATCGTCCGCATATCCTGGGGGTCAAAGTGGTCATGACCGTGATGACCGTGTGAAATTTCATGATGCCCATGCTCCATGCCATGAATCACCGAGCCGGAGCCGAGGAATAACAACGCTTTGAAGAAGGCGTGGGTGACCAGGTGGAACATGGCAGCCACATAAGCTCCCATGCCTGCGGCGGCAATCATAAACCCCAGTTGGCTCACAGTGGAGTAAGCCAGCACTTTTTTGATGTCATATTGAGTGAAGGCAATCAACCCGGCAAAAAAGGCGGTTGCTGCGCCGGTATAAGCAATTAAATCGGGGGAGGAGAGATTTATCAACGGCAGGGTGGTTTCGCTGGCTCGCACAATTTCTAACAAGACGTTGCTTCGTACCAACAGGTAAATGCCGGATGTGACCATGGTGGCGGCGTGGATGAGGGCAGAAACGGGGGTCGGGCCAGCCATCGCGTCGGGTAACCAGACGTAAAGGGGAATTTGTGCCGATTTACCTGCCGCACCGAGGAGGAACAGAAAGGTAACGGCCGTTAACACCCCTCCCACCGCAAACTCTTGACCCAACAACAGGATAGACTCCCCATGTTCAAAATGCTCCACCGCCCCGGCAAACACCTGCCCAAACTCCAGCGACCCAAAACTCCAAAAGAGTAAAATCATCGCCAAAATCATCGCCAGGTCGCCCACCCGGTTAGCCACAAACGCTTTGCGGGCAGCATTAGCATTCATCGCCTGCCCCTTCTCATCCACCCGGTCGAACCAGAAACCAATCAGTAAAAAGGAGCAAAGCCCCACCCCTTCCCAGCCCACAAACAGCATCAAATAGCTGCTGCCCGTCACCAAAATGAGCATGAAAAAGAGGAACAGGTTGAGATAGGTGAAAAAGCGGGAGAAATTGGGGTCGCCGTGCATGTAACCGATGGCGTAAATGTGAATCAGCGAGCCTACACCCGTTACCACCAACATCATGGTCACAGAAAGAGTGTCTACTTGAATGGCCCAGGGGATGTAAAAATCGGCCGAAGGGATATTGAACCAATCAAAGAGGGTCACCACTTCAGCATGAAACTCATGGCTTTGCAGGCTAAAAAAGAGGGAAACCGCCACCGCAAAAGCACTCAAAGCCATGACGCTGGCAAACCATCCCGACCATTTTTCGCCTGTGGTGCGATTTGCGTCCACAAACCGCCGCCCCACCAGACCATTAAACAACACACCTATCACGGGGAATATGAGAAGCAAAGGAGCCAATCCAAAAGTGTTCATAGTCGTCAGTAATTTGTGGACAGTAAACAGTAAACAGTAAATAGTGAACAGTGAACAGTGAACAGTGAACAGTAGACATTATCGGAATTAAGAAAAATCAACCTCATTGCGTCATGCTGAACGAAGTCCGCGAAGTGAAGCATCCCTTATATCCAGAGATAAATAGGATTCTTCGCTCCGAAGACTACGCTCAGACCTGTCCTGAGTTTATCGAAGGAATGACATGAAATTTACAAAGTTTTTATTTCCAATAATGTCTAGTAGACAGTAAACAGTGGAGAGTGAATAGTTAGGCTGTTTACTGTTTATTACCCGATGAACCTATCCTTTCATCAAGTTAATCTCGTCTATATTGATGCTCTTTTTGGTGCGGAAGATGGTGACTATCAGGGCCAGGCCAACGGCAACTTCGGCGGCGGCGACAGTGATGACAAAAAAGACTAATACCTGACCATCTAAGTCGCCTAATTGCCGGGCAAAGGCCACAAACGCCAGGTTTGCCGCATTGAGCATCATTTCCACCGACATAAAAACAATGATGGCGTTGCGACGCAACAACACCCCAAGCGCACCAATAGAAAATAAAATCGCGCTTAAGGCCACATACCATTCAATCGTTACTGGGGGCATACTTGTTTAACCTCTAACTTTGTTTCCTTTTGCTGAGAACAACAACCCCAATCATGGCTGTCAGGAGCAGGGCACCGGTGAGTTCAAAGGGAAAAACGTAGGCTTCAAATAAACGGAGACCTAGGGGGGCAGGTGCCCCAAAGGCCGTTGACCCTGTTTCGGTTAATCCGGTGGCGGCGGGGGCGGATAAGCCATTTTGTTGTAGGGTGAAGGCAAACATGGCAATTAAAGAGATAGTTAACACGACCCCCAAAATGAGTTGTCCTGGGCCGCTTCGTTCCACCCCACCCAACCGTTCTGCCCCCAACAGCATGATCACAAAGAGGAATAACACCATAATAGCCCCGGCATAGACGGTTATTTGCACCATGGCAATGAAGGGGGCATTGAGGATAATGTAAAAGACGGCAATGGTGGTGAAATTCAACACCAGCCAGAGGGCACTGTGAATGGCATTATGACTGGTGACCATCAAAACGGCCGTTGCCACAGCAATGACAGCCAGAGGGAAAAAAAGTGCAAAATTCTCCATAAGTCGCCTTATAAACTGTCGTTTCTCAGGTTTGTAGTAACGGCTTTAGCCGTTTAACCACACCACCAGTTCCTACTTCGGGTTCTCCATATCGGGTATGGAACGGTTAAACTTGCCAGCTTCCACAACTTGTGGCGTGGTTTTGCCGTTAATCGGAATATCTACCAACAACATCTCTTTGGTGTAAATAGCACTGGCCCGGTCGTAAAAGCTGAGTTCGTAGTTATCTTCCAGCACAATCGCCTCGGTGGGGCAGGCATCTTCGCAGTAACCACAGAAGATGCAGCGTAACATATTAATTTCATACACCCGTGCATACCGTTCACCAGGGGAGTACCGTTCCTGGTCACTGTTTTCTGCCGCCTCCACAAAAATCGCATCGGCCGGGCAGGCTGCCGCACACAGGGAACAACCGATGCACCGTTCCAGGCCGTTGTCATACCGTTTTAATTCATGCCGTCCCTTAAAACGGTTACGAACCGGCCGTTTCACCTCCGGGTAGTTAATCGTCACCGGTGGGGCGAACACATGTTTGAGGGTGGTAAACAATCCTTTGGCAATTTCACCAAACATAATTGACTCCAGGTACAACTATTCAGATTCATTGAGATTGGGGATTGGAGGTTGGCAAATCTCTAATCTCCAATCTCTAACCCCATTCAGTAGCATGTCAATGGATGACCTTACGTAGTATAAGTCATGAACTAAGACCGAGTGCTTGTAAGAACGGCCGTAATGCCCCTTCCTGTTGTAACACAATAAACACCGGTACCAAAACAAAATTTAAGACCGAAATCGGCAACAACACCTTCCAGCCAAACGACATCAACTGGTCGTAGCGGAAACGAGGAAGTGAAGCCCGAACCCAAATCATCACAGCTAAACTGGCAATAATTTTCAGCGTTAAGTAGAGAAAACCCAAAGCAGGCACCTGATCCACAAACGGGCCACCATATCCACCCAGGAAAAAGGAGGCAAAAATGGCACTTAAGGAGATCATCTTCATGTACTCTGCCATAAAAAACATGCCAAAACGCATCGCCCCATACTCCACCGTATAACCCGCCGATAACTCCTGCTCCGCCTCCAACAGATCAAACGGGGCACGTTGTAACTCTGCCAAAATGGCAATATAAAAAACCAGGGCCGCCAATGGCTGGCGCAAAATAAACCACCCATTACGCTGGGTATCCACAACCACACCCAAATCCATCGAATCCGCCAGCATAATAGGCACCAGAATGGTCAGACCCAAAGCTAATTCATAACTGAGCATCTGTGCCGAGGCGCGAATGCCACCTAACACCGCATATTTACTATTGGAAGACCAACCCGCCAGCACCACCCCATAAACCCCAATGGAGGTAATCGCCAAAACAAACAAAACAGCCACATTGAGGCCCGGCGCGATGGCAAAATAGGCGTGGTTGTCTGGGGTGATGAAGGGCACTTTGCCTGCCCAGGGAATAACCGCCAGGATGAGAATGGCTGGAATAACAGCCATCATCGGCCCCAGGTTATAAATAATGCGGTCAACATTGGCCGGAGTGGGGTCTTCCTTAAAAAAGAGTTTGACTGCATCGGCGGCGGGCTGCATAAAACCGGGCAACAGGCGAATCTCTTTGCCTTTGCGCCCAGGCAGGGGAATGTAACCCGCCCGATTTGGCCCAACCCGCACTTGCAGACGGGCCAGCAGTTTTCGCTCTAACAGGGTGGTGTAGGCAAAACCCGTTATCACCACAAAACTCATGATGAAACCTACTACAAGGGCACGTAGGGCTATTTCTCCAGGTGTCATCTTCTCCTCTTTGTTACAAACTGATTTCGGCCGTTGTGAATCCTGCCTGCCGTTCTACCCCACTAAGCAGGGCGACTCCGGCCGGGGCGTTGCCATTCACATGGGCGCGGGCGGTAACGGCCGTTCCATTTACCTTCACCGTCACCCTATCCCCATCTCGCACCTTGAGCCGTTGGGCATCGGATTGATGTAAGGACAGGGTAGGAACCGCTTTGCGAATATGCAATAATTCTGTCTGGTTGAGCAAGGTACCGGGGGCATAAAGCGCGGCTGTGTGCAGGAGCAACAACCCATTGGGGCTGTTATCGCTGGTGGCAGGCACATCAAAACGGCTCACCGGGGCAGATTCGGCCGTTGCGGGCCACTGTTGCCCCAAACCAGCCTTATTTTCATACGCATTGCCCCCATAATACAAATCTTCACCCCCCACATCCGGCCACTGTTTTTCCACTTTTGCCAGGGTGCGGTAATCCAATCCTTTGTAAGCAGGCACAGAAAGGGCTATCTCCTTAAAAACCAGGCTGGCAGCAAAAGTGGGTTTGCCCAGCCCCACCCGTTCGCCCAATTGGGCCAAAATTTGCCAGTCGGGGCGGCTTTCGCCCACCGGAGCAATGGCCGGGTAATAACGCTGCACCCGTCGTTCACCATTGGTAAGGGTGCCTTCCCGTTCGGCCCAACTTTGGGCGGGCAAAACCACGTCGGCTAATTCGGCCGTTTTGCTCAAAAATAGCTCTTGCACCACCAAAAAGTCCAGTTTGCCTCGCCCCGCCATCAACCCATCCCCCACCGGATCAGCCCCCAGGACAAACAACGCCTTCACCGCACCATCGGCCGTTCCCTGGTAAATGGCCTGGGCGTTTTTGCCAGCCGCCACCGATTGATACCCCGCAGCCAGGGCGGGATGAATACCCATATCCCATGCTCCCTGAGTATTGCTGTGCGGCCAGACAGGAATCAACCCATTGTTCACCCGCCCGGCGTGGCGATTTTCACCATCTTTAATGAGTAGCAGATTGCCCAACAATTTTGCCAGGGTATCTGTTTCAGCATAGGTCAACCCTTCGCTACCATAAAAAACAACCAGGTTGTTTGTTTCAATCAATTTGGCGGCTGCCCACAAAATGGGGTCTGAATCGGCCGTTTCCGTTTCCACTTTTGCCCCATTCACCAGTTGGCGCACCGTGGCCAAAGCCTGACCCGGCCGGTATTGAATAGCGCAGGTGGCAAACCCATCCAGGCGAGTGGGGCGAGCATTTAAGGTGACAAGGGTGGCTCCGCGCTCGGCGGCCTGTTTCACCCGCAGCCACCAGACCGGGGCCTCTTCGTGCAAGTCGCTGGCGACCACCAAAATGGCATCCCCTTTACCCAACTGTTTCAAATTGCTACCACTGGCAAGACCCACCGCAGCAACCACCTCACCACCAGCCAAACGGCCGTTTGCCAGGTCTATGTGATGACTGCCCAACCCTTGGCGGAGCAACTTTTGGAACAAAAACAAATCCTCGTTGCTCAAACGGTCGCCTGCCAACCCGGCAACGGCCGATTTATTTTGCTGCAACTTGCCCGCCACAAAATCCAGGGCTTCTTCCCAACTCGTTTCCACCAACTGGTTGCCTTTTCGCATCAATGGTTTTTTCAGGCGGTTAGGGGAATCGGCAAAATGATGTACAAAACGCCCTTTATCACAAATCCAGATTTCATTCACCGCCTCATTCTGGCGTGGCATAATCCGCTTAATCACATTACGCCCACCCGCAGCCGCTTCGCGTCGGGTACTCAAAGTCGTGTTACACCCCACCGGGCAATGGGTACACAAACTGGCGGCCGGGATTAGTTCCCAGGGACGGGCACCAAACCGGAAATCGGCCGTTGTCAAAGCCCCCACCGGGCAAATATCAGTGGTATTCCCACTCCAATAACTATCAAATCCCGGATCCGACAGCGTCACAATCTCAATGTGCCGACCACGATTGTGAAAATGAATCACCGGATCATCCGCCACATCCGCTTGAAAACGAGTACAACGCCCACACTGAATACACCGTTCCCGATCCAGGTAAATCAATTCACCCAGCGGCACATGTTTATCCAGGTGCAATTTATCCGCATAATCCATCCGGCTGGTGCCATTACCATGCCGCATAGTCAGGTTTTGTAGTGGGCACTCCCCTCCCTTGTCACAAATAGGGCAATCCAACGGGTGACTGGTGAGCAAAAACTCAATCACATTTTCCCGCGCGCTATCCACCACCTTATTCTGAGTACGCACCACCATACCTGGGCTGACTTCTACCGTACAAGCTGTCTGTAACCCCTTGCCAAAATTTAGCTTTGGAGAGCCATCTGCTTCCGTCAAAATCTGCCCTGTCGCCCGGTCACGCACCGGCAACCCAATTTCCACCAGACACATGCGGCACATGCCCACTGGTTTTAATTTGGGGTGATAACAAAACACAGGAATGTCGTTTTCAATTCGTTTAGCAGCGTCTACAACCAGCGTTCCTTTGGGAACAGTGAGTTCTACGCCATCTATTGTCAATGTAATGAGATCACTCATTCTTCGTGCCCTCTTGCAGTTTCAACTCGCCCATTTGTTCAGCTAAATTAAAGGTGAACCCCGGAAAAACACCGGGCGAAAATGTCTCTGGGGGAATCACAATTTGGGATAACAAATATCCTTCCGATGTGAGTTTATGCTCCAAAATAAGTAAATCTTCAGGGTCAACTATCCAATACCAGGAAACTCCCGCTTTTTGATACGCTTTTAGTTTCGCAGTTTGATCTTTCGCTGCGGTCGCAGGTGATAAAATCTCTATAACCAGATCAGGTGTGCCTGCAATGTACTTTCCCTCACGGATGAGTTCAAATTTTTCTTTTGTTAAGAAAACCAGGTCTGGTACATAGGTCTGGTTCGGTGAAATATCTACTTCTACTTCCTGCCAGATTTTGCCTATCTTATTTTGCCGTAGATACAGCAAAATGGCAGTATTCAGTTGACCAGAAACTTCCTGATGACGTAAGGTAGGTTGTGCCATTTCGACTAATACACCATCTTCCAGCTCGTAAAAAGGTGGGCCTTCAGGCATTTTATGAAACTCAGCCTGTATCCAACTTTTTCTAACCGTTTCAACCATTAGGGTTGTAAAAGGAAGTTCACCGACTGTCATTAGCCTACCTGTCACCCTGAAATCTCTGTACCTTTGAGTGAGTCAACATTCTGAGTATTTGTTTGTAGTAACGACTTTAGTCGTCCAGACTACAGAAAGTCATTTTTAGATGTTTTTTAAGCAGGAACGGCCGTTTTTTGCCCTGCCTTTTGCCCCACATGACCATTTGCCCCTGCCTTTTGAATCTTGGCACGGTACTCATTGGGAAAATGTTTCAAAGTAGACAACACCGGGCTAATAGAAAACTCACCCAATGCACACAAACATTTACCCTGAATCTGGTTCGCCACATTCTCTAGCAGTTGAATATCCTTTTCCGTCCCATGCCCATGATAAATCCGGTGCAACACCTTTTCCATCCAAAACGTCCCTTCCCGGCAAGGTGTACACTTACCACACGACTCATGACGGAAAAAATGCACCATCTTCAACGCCGCCCACACCATATCCACCGTCTCATCCATCACAATCACCGAAGCCGACCCCAACACAGAGCCGTGCGGAGTCAACCCATCATACGTCAGCAGCGCATCCAACGACTTCTCCGTGATCACCGGCCCAGACCCACCACTCGGCAACAGAGCCTTAAACTTCTTGCCATCTTTCATCCCCCCGGCCAACTCAATCAGATAGCGATAGGTCACACCCAAATCCACCTCATAGTTACCAGGGCGATTCACATGACCACTCATACACACAACTTTTACCCCAGGGCTATCCTTCGTCCCCTTTTGGGCATACCACTCCGCCCCATGCACCAAAATCATCGGCACATTCGCCAGCGTCTCAGTATTATTCACCACCGTTGGTTTGTGATACAACCCCTCAATAGCCGGAAACGGCGGTTTCGACCAGGGCTGACCCAAATTTCCATGCAACGATTCAATGAGCGCGGTTTCTTCGCCGCAAATATACGCCCCCGCCCCATAATGGGCATAAAACTCACAACTGTAAGAAGTACCAAAGATATTGTCGCCAATAATGCCTGCCGCACGGCACTCCTGTAAAGCCATTTCAAAGGCATACCCGGCATCCATGTACTCCCCACGAAAATAGTTAAAAACCAATTTAGAGCCAATGGCATAAGCCGCAATCAACGCCCCCTCAATCACCTGATGTGGGTTCCACTCCAATAACTCCCGATCCTTAAAAGTGCCAGTCTCCGACTCATCCGAGTTAATCAAAACATACGTTTCTGGTGCATTTTTGGGGATAAAACTCCACTTCACACCCGTCGGGAAACCAGCCCCACCCCGCCCCCGCAAACCAGAGGCTTTCACCACATCAATTACCTGGGCCGGGGTCATCTCCGTCACCGCTTTTTTGAACCCCTCATACCCACCATTGGCCCGGTATACATCTAATTTATGAATGTCGGGAATATCCCGGTGGCGCAATAAAATGTGTGTCATACATCCTCAAATTCAGGTGGTTACCAAACTTTTATCTGGCATAAGCCGTTATTTTTTCCACGACCGATGGCTCCCGTTTGCCAGCAACCGCCTCCCGGCGTAAACGTTCAATCAGTTGTTCAAATTTGGCTTCGTCCAGGTTTTCCTCAAACTTCAAATTGCATTGCAGCATAGGTGCCCGGTCACACGCCCCCAGACACATCACCGTTTTGAGGGTGAACAACCCATCGGAAGTTGTTTCTTCCGGCTGAACCCCCAGCTTCTGACAAGCCATGTCTACAAATTCATCAGCCCCACACAAAGCACACGCCAGGTCATTACAAATTTCCAGGACATACTTGCCCACTTTTTCTTCATAAAACAGGCTGTAAAACCCGGCTAATGACAAAACATGGGTTGGGTCCAGGTCTAAAATATGGGCTACTTCCTGTATCGCTTCCTGGCTCATATGACCATACGCTTGTTGAGCCAGGTGCATGAGGGGCAAAACGGCCGATCTCTTATGCGGAAACCGTTGGATGATATTTTTTATTTCCTCAGCATACTTTTCAGCAATCACCTTCTACCCTCACTCGTTTCACGTTTCACGCCTCACGTTTCACGTTCCACGTCTTACCTATCAATCTCCCCCAAAACAATGTCAATCGAACCAATCACCGCCACCAAATCTGCCACAAACTGGTTTTTAGACAAATAATCCAGCGAAGCCAGGTTGACATAAGAGGGGGTACGAAAATGAACCCGTGCCGGTTTCGGCGTCCCATCCCCACGAAGATACACCCCAAACTCCCCACGCGGCGACTCCACACTTTGATACACAAACCCCGGCGGAGCCGAAAAACCCTCCGTCCACAGCTTAAAGTGATGAATCACCGCCTCCATACTACGCCCCAACTCTGCTCGCGGCGGCGGCACAATTTTGCGGTCATCAATGTTCACCGGGCCATCTGGCAACTTCTCCAACGCCTGACGAATAATTTTCAGGCTCTCCCACAACTCCCGTATACGACATCGGTAACGAGCATACACATCCCCATCCGTCTCCAGGGGAACATCAAACTCATACTTTTCATACCCACAATAAGGTTGAGCTTTACGAATATCCCAATTCACCCCAGAACCACGCAAACTGGCACCCGTCAAAGCCCAGGCCGTTGCTTTTTCGGCCGAAACCACCCCCACCCCTTTGGTGCGATCCAACCAGATAGGGTTATTTTTTAACAATGCTTCATAGTCCGCAATCCGCGACGGGAAAAAGTCCAAAAACTGTTTAATAGCCGGAACAAATTCCTCTGGCACATCCCGCCACAAACCACCCGGCCGAAAATAACTCACCATCATCCGCTGCCCCGCCACCATCTCAAACACATCCAAAATGTATTCTCGTTCACGGAAACAGTAGAGAAAAACAGACATCGCCGCCAGATCAAGCGCATGAGTCGCCAGCCACACCAAATGGCTAGAAACACGGGCCATCTCACACAAAATCACCCGAATCGCCTGGGCGCGGGGTGTCACCTCCACCCCTAACAACTTCTCCACAGCCAAAATATAACCCAAATTGTTGGACATCGGAGAAAGATAATCCAGGCGATCCGTCATCACCAAAGCTTTGGTATAGGTTTTAGACTCCATATTTTTTTCTACACCCGTGTGCAGAAACCCAACATCAGGAGCCAGGTTAATCACCGTTTCCCCATCCAACTCCACCAACAAACGAAGCACCCCATGTGTGCTAGGGTGCTGCGGCCCCATACTCAGAAGCATATGCTCTTCCGCGTCAGCAATCTGCATCCTCGTTCCCACTTTGGCCCGTAACTCTTCTACAGATATTTCTCGAATGGTATCACTACCAGTCATCGCAGTCATAAACGCCTCATCTCACTCACTGTTTACTACCCACTGTCCACTGTTTACTATCTACCGCGTACTACCCCTAATCCTTCGCATAAGGTTTTTTTGCGTCAATCTCCTGCCAATTAAAAGAAAATTGAACTTCCTCATAACCCAATGGGTAATCCTTGCGTAATGGGTGACCTTGCCAATCTTCTGGTAAAAACAGCCGACGCAAAGCCCCATTATCCTTAAACTGTATACCCATCAAATCCCAAATCTCTGTTTCCAGCCAGGTAGCCACAGGCCACACAGAAACCATTGTTTCCGGGCCATTGTCGGGGTCTTCCACACGCACCCGCAAACGCAAACGGTGGTTTTTGGGAATGGAATAAAGGTGGTAATTAACCGCAAAACGGGGAGAATCGGGGAGCATATCGTCGGCGCAGATGTCGGAGAGGAAGTTATACTGCAACTCTGCATCATCCCGAAGGAACTGGCAGACAGCTTTGATTTTTTTCAGTTCGATGAACAAAGTACGTTCACCGCGAAAATCATAAACTTCTTCCACTGCGCCAGGGAATCTGGCATTTACTTTTTGCAAAACAAGTTCATGTTGGTTGTTTGTCGCCATAATTTCTTAACTGAATATCGAATATTGAGGAGTGACATTAAGCCCAATCCGCCAGCTTTTCAGTGCGGATGCGCTCGTGCAGCGTCATGATACCGTCAATGAGGGCTTCGGGGCGCGGGGGGCAGCCAGCCACATACACATCTACTGGCACAATTTCGTCCACCCCTTGCACAATGGCGTAATTATTAAAAATGCCGCCACAGGAAGCACAATCCCCCATAGCAATCACCCATTTGGGATCGGGCATCTGGTCGTAGAGGCGGCGCAGGACGGGGGCCATTTTGCGGGAGACACGCCCGGCCACAATCATCAGGTCAGATTGGCGGGGAGAAGGGCGCATGAGTTCCATGCCAAAACGGGAAGCGTCGTAATGGGCAGCCTGAGTGGCCATCATTTCAATGGCGCAACAGGCCAGGCCAAAGAGCATGGGCCACATGGCGTTGGTACGCCCCCAATTAACCAGGTCTTCCAGGCGGTGGGTGACAACACCCATATTGCCAAGTTTTTGTTCTATTCCCATTCCAATACTCCTTTGCGCCACACCCAGGCATCCCCCAGGATAAAAATAACCATAAACACAAACATGGCAACCAGGCCATAATAACCCAGTTGCCGAAAAGTGACTGCCCAGGGAACCAGCAGGATAATGTCTACATCAAAGAGGATAAATAAAACGGCGATTCGGTAAAATTTGATGGGTAAACGGCGTTGGGCTTCGCCGATAGGTACCATTCCAGATTCGTAGGGGCTGTTTTTGCGGGCGGTCGGCCGATTTGGCCCCAGCACTAACGATAAACCAGGCAAAAGAAGTGCAAAAAACAGGGCGATCCCTAACAAGACAGCAACCGGCAGGTATTCAAGCAAAATGTCGTTCATAGTTTTGCCACATCTTCATTTTGAGGTTTTACAGGCTCTCTTCCTTATCTGTGCATTCTATCACAAGCAACAGGCAGGGGCAAACCGTTATGAAAATGGGGTTTCTCGCAGAAACCCCATTTTTTCAGGTTAAATAATCTCGTAATGCTTTACTGCGGCTGGGGTGGCGCAGTTTACGCAGGGCTTTGGCTTCGATCTGGCGGATGCGTTCGCGGGTGACACCAAAACTTTTGCCAACTTCTTCCAGGGTGTGGTCTTTGCCGTCGTTGAGGCCGAAACGCATTTCGATGACTTCGCGTTCACGTTCGCTGAGGAAACTGAGAACGCCGCGTATTTGTTCGCGCAGTAGCTCTTTGGAGGCTGCGTCTACTGGTTCGACGACGGTATCATCGGGGATAAAGTCGCCAAACTCGGTGGCTTCTTCGTTGTTGCCAACGGGGGTTTCCAGAGACATTGGATCCATGGAGATTCGTAAGATGTCTCGGATTTTGGCAATGGCTTGTTTCCACTTGCGGTTGAGGAGGGGGTCTATGGTTTCATCTTGTCTGAGGGCATCTTTGATGGTGTCGGCTTCGTCTGGGGTGAGGAAATCGAGTTCCAGGGCCAGCTCTTCGACGCTTGGTTCGTGCCCCAGTTTTTGTACCAGGTCGCGTTGTACGCGCACAATTTTGTTGATGGTCTCAAACATGTGAACGGGGATGCGAATGGTGCGGGCCTGGTCGGCAATGGCGCGGCTGACGGCCTGGCGAATCCACCAGGTGGCGTAGGTGGAAAATTTGAA
>CAZPEJ010000051.1:0-15488 GCA_964585465.1 uncultured Ardenticatenaceae bacterium | reverse complement strand
CTGTTCACTGTCCACTGTTCACTGTCCACTGTTTACTATCCCCCGTCCCCCACCCCCGTCCCTACGGCCGATGATACAACCCCACCACACACACCGACCCCGGCCCACCCAGGTTGTGAACCAATCCCCGGCCGTTTTCAGCAATAGGGGCCTGAGTGGCTCCAGCCCGCCCCAACAACTGTTCATAAATGATGTAAGTCATCCGCACCCCACTGGCCCCAATCGGGTGGCCGAAACATTTCAGCCCGCCGCTGGGGTTGACCGGCAAATCCCCTTCCAATGTAGACCGACCTTCGCGGATGAAAGCAGCCCCCTGGCCTTTGGGGGTAAACCCCAGGTCTTCATAGTTGAGGATTTCTGTAATGGTAAAACAGTCGTGGACTTCGGCGACATCAATGGCATTCAGGGGGATTTCGATACCAGCCGCCCGATAGGCGCGTTGGGCCGCAATTTGGGTAGCATCAAAACCAATGAGTGATTCCTGAGAACGGCCGTATCTGGCTGGTGTCACCGTAGCCAGCTCAATTGCCTCAATCAACACATACGCATCCGTCAACTGTGCCGCCAAATCTGCTCGACACAAAACGGCCGCTGCTGCCCCATCACTCGTCGGACAACAATCATACAACCCCAACGGCTCACTAATCATGGGCGCATTCAAAGCCTGCTTCAGACTGATTTCCTTCTGGAACATCGCCTTTGGGTGACGCGCCCCATTGGCATGATTTTTCACCGCCACACGGGCTAAATCTTCACGAGTTGTGCCGAACTCTGCCATATGTCGCTGCGCCATAATACCAAACAGCCCCGGCGCACTTAACCCCTTTTGCACAATGGGATGCCCCGTCGTGACCACCTGACGAATCAAACTATCCCGCGACCCCACATCCCGCATCTTCTCATTGCCCAACACCAACACCACATCATACAACCCAGCCGCCACCGAGATCGCCGCATTTCGCATGGCATCCATCCCCGTCGCACAATAATTGGTCACACGGGTAACAGGCAACCCCGGCATCGCCAAAATATCAGACACAAAATCCCCAGCATAACCAGGAAAACTACCCCCCACATTGGGGTCAAACGTACCTAACCAGGCCGCTTCAATACGCTCCTTTTCAATACCCGCGTCTGCCAGGGCCTCATTTACCGCCTCCAACCCCTGGTCAGCAAAACTTTTATCTTGCAACGCCCCAAACTTCGTACACCCCATCCCAATAATCGCCACCTTGTCCCGCAATGCGTCAGTTTTCATATACATTCCTTTTAAGATTCAAAAAGAGAACGAGGTAAACCAGATTGTCGAATAATGGACAACAATGTACCCGCTCGCAACTCGGAATGATCAGGTACAGGAACCGTGATGGTTGAATTCCCAACAACCAGTTGCATAACAATGTGACTACCGCGTTGGCGTACTCTGACAAAACCGTGTTCAGCCAAGACTTTGCACACTTCTCGGCCGGAAAGAAGGCGCAGTTTACCCAATCGCTACCTCCATTCGAGTAATAAAGATTTCCGAATGTAAACGATTGGTTATTTCTTCAGGATGAGCAACCTCAAAAAATAGCTCAATTGCTTCTGCCAGGTTGCGTCGGGCTTCCTCAACAGTATCTCCCTGACTAACAATATCTAATTCTGGGCATAAAGATACATACCCATCCCCTTCACGTTCAATGATTGCTGTAAATTGCCGTAACTGTTTCATGGCGACCTCTTATAAACGATTAGATTTTGCTCTTAACCAACATGACCCAGTTTCCCCGGTGGACAGCTTTGCCTTCCTGGTTGACAATGGCGTATTTGATGGTGATAGCACCGCCATTCAGGCGAGGCATGGCTTTTTTCTCAATGATTTCTAACTCAACATGGATGGTATCGCCAATAAAAACAGGCAAACTAAATTTGGCATCCAACTCGCGGAAAGCCAACACCGTGCCCTCAATCAACCCAGATTGCACAGTAAGCCCCGTGGCAATAGCCTGTATCAATAAACCGTGTGCCACCCGCTGCCCAAAGGTGTCTTTGGCGGCGTAGTCCGCATCGGTATGAATCTGGTTAAAATCGCCAGACAGCCCGGCAAATGTGACAATATCCGCCTCTGTCACGGTACGCCCGGCCGTTCGCAGAGTTCGCCCAATTTCAAACTCTTCAAAGTGTAAACCACGCGGTTTGTAAACAAATTGTGCCATTTAGACTCCTGTGGGTTTTATTGCGTATGGCGTATTGCAGCACACCTTCTCGGAATACGCCATAGGCCCGATAAATTTATGCGACCAACCCTAACAACCAGGTCAAGATGTTCCCATACCCCTGGCGCACAAAGGTGGGCCAACCATTGCCGGGCAATAACGGCGGGAAACTGGTGGCTGCATCTTCGTTGAAACGGTTGTTAGCACCGGTGCCATCCCACAAAATATCCCCAACCGGAATGCCCAAATCGCGGATGAATTTGTCGGGATCAAAACCGTTGTTGCTGTAGGTATTGTTGTAGACCCAGTTGTTTTCGGGATAGATGCCCACATCCACCTCGTTGGGGTTGAAGGCTCCGGTGCCAGTTAAGTTAAACAAGGCGATGCCGCTGGTTTTGTTGCCCTGGATCGTGTTGTTGTATACCTCGTTTTGGTCAGAGGCAGCGATGAGAATGCCGATGCCAGGGGGCAAAAACCCGGCCGTAGCTCCTTCGGGGGCAAAGTTAGCCAGGTTATTGTTTTCTAACAGGTTGTCATACACTTTGGCGTTGGCGGATATTTTGGAGCTAAGTTGGGGCAGTAGCACCAGCAAGATGCCAACCGTGTTGTCGTGCAGGTGGTTACCATACACTTCACCACCCAGGGTGTTTTCCAGTTCCAGGCCAATGACGTTGCCATAGGCTACGCTATCCCGCACGGTGACGTTTTCACACTGCCCGGCGTAAATGCCTGCGTCGTCTACACCGGTGACTTCGACTCGTTCAATTAAGACGTTGGTGCTGCGAACGGGGTAGACCCCATAGGTACCGACGTTTTCGGCGAAGATGTCGTGAAAATGGACGTTGGTGGCTCCTTCGACCAGTACACCGTTGTCGGTGTAGTTGCGGAAGTGGAAGTTACCGACCACAAAATTGTTACCAGAGGCAATCACGCCTTCGGACAATACCTCTTCGCCGTCCAGGATGGGCCATTCGCCTGCGGTGTTGGGAATGCCGCGCAGAGTGATGTCACTCATGTCTACGACGACTCGTTCATGGTAGACCCCATAAGGTACTTCAACGGTATCACCGGGGCGGGCACGGTCAACGGCCGTTTGGATGCTCTCCCCGGCTCCAACTGTGATAGTACCGGGCTGGTGTGTTTCGGCCGGTGTACCGGTGGGTGAGCCACTGTTGTAGCTGGCAACCGCCTCGCGGACAGGATTATCCAGGTGGGCCACAACCGGCAACCCAGAGGGAACGGCCGTTGGGATTTCCGGCATTTCGCTTTCATC
The DNA here is from genome assembly GCA_964585465.1 of uncultured Ardenticatenaceae bacterium. Taxonomy (GTDB): domain Bacteria; phylum Chloroflexota; class Anaerolineae; order Promineifilales; family Promineifilaceae; genus CAZPEJ01. Next base: position 12,020 of record CAZPEJ010000051.1, on the reverse strand, counting down.
TGTCAACGCATAGAGGAAAGCTACCAGATCAGCCTGCTCCTGGGGAGTTAAGTCAAACCCATTCACAAACGGGTCTATATTTTCTTTTTCAAAAGGATGCCCACCCCCATCCGCATAAAACTGCACCACTTCTTCCAGGGTAACAAATTGCCCATTGTGCATGTAGGGGGCGGATAGGGCAATGTTGCGGAGGGTGGGCACTTTGAAAGCCCCTGGCAAACCGTCGTCACTAATGGCGGCCCGGCCGGGGTCGTTGTCTGGCACCCCAATGACGCGGAAGTTATCGCTGGCAAAGGTGGGGGCGGTGTGACACTCGAAACACCGGGTAGCCCCGGAGCGGAAGAGGGCCAGGCCACGCCGTTGTTGTGGGGTGAGGGCATCGAAGTTTCCGGCGGCGTATTGGTCAAAGGGGCTGTTGTCGCTGAGTAGGGTGCGCTGGAAGGCGGCCAGGGCATTTTCTACGTTTTGCAAGGTAACGGCCGTTTCTCCACCCCCAAATGCCGCATCAAATAAACTCACATATTCAGGAATTGTTTTTAACTCAGCTTCCAAAACGGCCGTATCCGTGACCCCCATTTCGTCTGGGTGGGTGAGGGGAAGTTCTGCCTGGGATTCCAGAGATTGTAAACGGCCGTCCCAAAACAGGTTGACCGCATACCCCACATTCCACAGGGTAGGGGTATTGCGGCTGAGGGAAGTGCCATTGGGGCCAACGGCCGTTACCTGACCATCACTAAACCCTAAATCAGGCTGATGGCAGGTGGCGCAGGCTATATCGTTATTTTGTGAAAGCACGGGATCAAAAAAGAGCATCCGTCCCAGAGCTGCTTTTTCCGGGGTATTGAGGTTTTCGGCCGGGGCATTCAGGGCAGGAAATTCACGCAGCAACCCGGTATAGGACGGCTCTACGCTGCTGGCCCCGGCTCCGTGACGGCTCATGTCCACCGCCGCGTCTACCTGCTGTGGCATAACGGCCGCTATCACAAATAACAAAACCAGTAAAACAACCAAACCTAGAAAAATTCGCAGAATCCATTTTAAGAAAGTGGGCATAGTGACCTCATAATGGTTGCGTATTGGGGTGAATACGCAACAGGGAATAGGGTTTTCTGTAATGATGCCTTGTTCAAGGTCGTAATGCAAATTCCCTTAACCCCAACCACACCACATACCCAAACCCGCCTGCACAGGTTATCAGAAAAAAGAGCGGCCCCCAATCATTTTGTTGTATTGCCAGCCCCAAACCAATGCTGGCATAAATCATAAAAGCCATTTCCACCAACACAATCCAATCAAACGGCAGTTGGTACCACTGTTGTTGTTGATTTCCTTGTTTGGGGGTGCGAATAAATGGGTGGGAACGGCGCAAAAATGCCTCCAACATGGCCCGGCTGTTGCTGGGAGCCAGGCCAATCACCACCAACAACAGGGTGGGAAAGTGACGCAACCGCCATTTCCAGTTTGGGTATAGGGTGTGTTGCCCCAACACAAATAGGAGTGGCTGGCTGAGTCCCACCAGGGAAAAGAGGAACAGGTAAGGGGGGAACTGGTATTCAAGATACAAAAGGGGAATTTGTAATAACAGCAGCAACAACATCAGCAAATGGGTGGCATAGGCTGACATGGAAAACCAGGCATACAGGCGGGCGGCGAGGGAGTAACGGCCGTTTTGCAAAATATCCCCGCTAAATTTCCACAAACATTGTAACGACCCCTTTGCCCAGCGCGCCTGTTGGTTTTTATAGGCCGAAACAGTGCCCGGTAGCTCGGCCGGGGCCACCACATCTGGCAAAAAGCGGAACTGCCACCCGCGCAAAATGGCACGGGTGCTGAGGCACAAATCTTCACACACCGTATCATCCTGCCATCCCCCGGCATCTTCCAGACAGCTACGCCGCCACACCCCACCCGCCCCGTTAAATTTGGGGAACAGGTTAGCCCGATGGCGCACGGTTTGTTCGATGGCAAAATGTTTATCCAGGGCAATCGCTTGAACGGCCGTTAATGGCGACTCCTCCGCATTCAAATGCCCCCAACGGGACTGTACCATACCAATGGCAGGCTCGCGCAAAAAATGGGGAATCGTCTGTTGCAGAAACTCTGGTTGCGGCTGGAAATCTGCATCAAAAACGGCAATAAACTCCCCTGTGGCTTCCACCAGCCCGTTTGCCAATGCCCCCGCCTTATACCCCTGGCGATTTTGCCGGTGTAACAAAGAGATATTGACACCCTTCCTTTTATAATGGGCCACCCACATGGCCCCTATTTCGTTTGTCTCATCGGTGGAGTCATCCAATAGCTGAATTTGCAAGCGGTCGGCCGGGTAATTTAATGAAGCGGCTGCCCGAACCAGCCGCTCCACCACATACTTCTCGTTATAAACCGGTAATTGCACCGTCACCAATGGCAATTCAGCCATTGGCACCACTGGACAAGGGTAGATTTTGTGGCGATGTTGCCGATATAACCACAATGTAAAAAGACCTAGTACCCCATAAAGGGATAAACCCATCAAGGTAAAAACATATAAAAAACCTAAAAATTGCACCATAGTATCAGTAATCAATACCCAGTACCTAGTAATCAGTAGAGGATTACCAGGGGGAATGTATCTTCAAAAACCTGTAATAGTAAATAGAACGTCTCGTATATGGTGTCACCCGCTAGTTACACCATACACCACGTAAAATCATCTATTTGATTCGTAAAACTCAAGAGTCTGGTTGGGCTGGTTTAACGATGGTTTTGAGCCGTTTGTTAAATTCGCCTCGTGGCAACAGCACCCGCCGCCCACAGGTCTGGCAGACCAGGCCAATATCTGTCCCCAGTCGTACCACCTGCCACTCATAGCTGCCACAAGGGTGTGGTTTGCGTAAGCGCACAATATCGCCTAAAGCAATGGCTACAAACATGAGAGAGGATTATAACATTCCCCATAAAATTCGCCCCCAGCATAGGGGAACGATATACTAACGGCCGTTATTTTCATGAAAGGTTAAGCTGTTTTAGGAATAGCTTGCCCGATGAGGACATTATGTTAGATTTTTCCCTTCCAGAAATTATCGCCCGCGCTGTGGTGTTGTTAATCGCCTTTACCTTACACGAACTGGCTCACGCGGTAACGGCCGATTACCTGGGCGACCCAACCCCCCGACGAATGGGGCGTATTACCCTCAACCCCTTAGCCCATTTAGACCCATTTGGCACCATCCTACTGCTCGTTTCTGGTTTTGGCTGGGCCAAACCGGTGATGGTGAACCCGGCTAATATGCGTGGCAATCCACGCACAGCCATGGCAATTGTGGCGGCGGCCGGGCCAATTTCCAACATCTTTTTAGCCTCATTGGCTGCGATACCGGTGCGATTGGGGTTGATAGACTTAAACAACGCCTCTTTTGGTTTTTTCCCATCACCGGGGTTTCTGTTATTTGAGTTTATTTGGATTAACCTGATCCTGGCTTTTTTTAATATGATACCAATTCCCCCTCTGGACGGCTCCAAAATCCTGGCTGCCATTTTGCCCCCCGATCTGGCGTATCGCTATCGCACATTGGAGCAGTATGGATTTTTGATTTTAATGTTGGTGGTGATGGTTTTGCCGTCTATAACAGGAATAGATATTTTAAGCCCGCTGGTTGTGACACCTTCTTTGACTTTGTTTCAACTGTTGATTGGTGGATAGTCTGGTGAGAATCCGTTACCGTTTGTGGCAGTTTTATACCATTGTCACGGCCCAACCCTTGCCTGCCACCGCCTGGCAAACCATTTCGGCCGTTTTGCGTGAACCAGAGTTATCGTTGTTTCGCCGATTTTCCACCAGCGACCAACATCACAGTTATCGGGTGTTGTGTACCTTACAACAAGCCGGGCATACTCACCCGGCCCTGCAAACGGCCGCTTTATTACACGACATCGGTAAAACCCGTTTTCAACTCACCGTGTGGGAACGCTCCGCTATTGTGTTGGGGCAGGTATTGGCAAAAAAGAAGTTAAAGGTGTGGGGAGAGGCAGAGGCGGCGGGCTGGAAACGGCCGTTTGTGGTCAAAGCCCGACACCCCCAGTGGAGCGCAGAAATGGCCCAGGCTGCCGGGTGTCACCCGATGGCCGTTTCCCTCATTCGCCGCCACCAAGGCCCTCTCAACGGAACGGCCGAAACAGAAGAAGACCGACTACTTGCCCTGTTGCAATGGGCAGATGACCAAAATTGAATGGGAGTAAACCATGAAAGCACAAAATGTAACCATCGTTGGCATGAACCGCCTGGGAGCTTCTATTGGGCTGGCTCTAAAACAATCCAATATCTCCTTAACCATCATTGGGCACGACCAGGTCAACGACCTGGCCCAAACCGCCCAAAAAATGGCAGCCGTAGATAAAACCGAGTGGAACCTGATCACGGCTGCGGCCAAAGCGGACATTTTGGTTTTAGCTTTGCCCTTTTCTGAATTGGAAAACACCCTGGTTGCGATTGGCGACGAGTTACAACCCCACTCCCTGATTTTGGACTTTTCTGTGCTGAAAGGCCCGGCCCTGAAATGGGCCAACAAATACTTGAAACAAGGGCATTATGTCGGTGCTGTGCCCGTGTTTGCCGCTCCCTGGCTGGCAGATGGCCGGGATGACCTGGCTGCCGCGAATGGCGAGATGTTTAAGAAAGGGCTGTTTTGCCTCATGCCCTCCCCCCATGCCGACCCGCAAGCTGTGGAAACGGCCGTTAATTTTGGCCTGTTGTTAGGAGCTACCCCCTACTTTGTAGATGCAATGGAGTATGATGGCCTGGTTCAAGGGCTAGAAACAGTTCCCGGTTTCCTGGCCGCCGCCATGTTTAACGCCATCCAAAAATCCACCGGCTGGCGTGATATGCTCCGTTTTGCGGGTCAACCCTTTGCCCTCTCCACCCAGCCCCTTCGCTCCGCCCCCAACTTAACCCAGGCCGCCATGAGCAACAAAATTGCCACCCTGCGCTGGCTCGATGCCCTCATTGACGAATTACGTACCGTGCGCCGTTGGGTTTATGAAAACAACGCCGAGGAAATGCAAACCACCCTGCAAGGGTTGAACCTGGAACGGGAAAAATGGTTACGCGACCGGGCAGAAAACAACTGGACAGAAGTAACCCACACCGACATGACCGGCACCACCATCGCCGAACAAATGTTAGGCCGCTGGGGCAGACGAGAGAAGAAGGAGGAATGAGAAGCGAGGAGCGAGGAATGAGAAGCGAAGAGCGAAGAGTGAAGAGCGAAAAACGAGAAGCGAAGAGCGATTTACCGACTCCTATCCACTGTTCACTTGTTTACTGTTCACTGTTCACTAATTACTGTCCACTGTTCACTGATTACTGTTCACTGTCCACTGTCCACTGATTCCTGTCCACTGATTACTGCCACCCCATGACTTTCCGCATTCTCATGATAGCCCCCACATCCTTTTTTAGCGATTACGGGGGGCATATCCGTATTTTAGAGGAGACAATTGCCCTGCAAGCGTTGGGGCATCAGGTCGTTATTGTTACCTATTATAAAGGAAACGATGTTCCAGGCCTGGACATCCGCCGCACGGCCCAATTGCCCTGGCATACCGAGTACGAAGTCGGTTCTTCCCGCCACAAACTGGCTTTTGATGTGTACCTGGCGGCCCAAGCTCTTGTGGAGGCAATACGTTTTCGCCCGCATGTGATCCACGGGCATATGCACGAAGGGGCTTTGATTGGTGGCATGGTGGCCCGGCTGCTGCGGGTGCCACTGGTTTTTGATTTTCAGGGTGGGTTAACGGCCGAAATGGTAGACCACCACTTTCTTGACCCAAACGGCCGTTTCTTCCCCTGGGTATACCGTCTGGAGCGGTTCATCTGCCACTTACCCCAGGCCACCCTCACCAGTTCCCACCGCGCCACCCAATTATTGCAGGAAACATTTGCGGTTCCGGCGGCCCACATTCACCCCCTCCCCGATTGTGCCGACACCACCCGGTTTAATCCTGCCCAATTCTCCCCACAGGCCAAAGCTGCCTTGCGTGACCAACTGCAAATCCCACCCGATTGCCCCATCGTCGTTTACCTGGGTCTATTGACCGATTACCAAGGCATTCCGCACATCCTGGAAACGGCCGTTCACTTCAAACAAACTGGTCGCCGTGCCCACTTCCTCATCATGGGTTACCCCAACCTGAACAAATACAAACTCATGGCCCAACAACTGGGCGTTACCGAAACCGTCACCTTCACCGGCAAAATCCCCTATGCCAATGCCCCTTACTACCTCTCGTTGGGCGACGTGGCCGTGACCCCCAAACAATCCAACACCGAAGGCAGTGGCAAACTGCTCAACTACATGGCGATGGCCCAGCCGGTGGTGGCCTACGATTCGGCCGTTCATCGAGAATACCTGGCTGATTCAGGTGTTTATGTGCCAATGGGAGATATTGCCGCTTTTTCACAAGCCGTCGCCGCCCTGCTGGACGACCCAGAACGCCGCCACTGCCTGGGGGAAAAGCTGCGCCAGCGGGCCATCCAGTCGTACAACTGGCAAAAAGCCGCCCAACACATCGAAACCGTATATCAGCAGTTGACAGCCGATAAATCACTGTTATAATTTTCGTTCGCGTATTAAACAACGTGGAAAGGAACCATAACTAGCTATCATAGAGTGAACCTGACAATTTGAAGGGGTGCAACAGATGGGTTGCACCCCTTCTTCATGGAATTGTCAATCTAATTCCTATGGTAATAACTTACCCCTAGTTTTGGGAAAAGGTGAAGATAGATGTCTAAACTCCCAACCAAAAGTTATGCTCGTACAACCGATGCCCTCGAACTTCCCACTTTAATTGATGTCCAACTTGATTCATTTGAAGTATTCAAAGCAGAAAGCCTGGCTGAACTATTTGATGAAGTTTCCCCAATTGAAAGTTTCAATAGCGATTTGAAACTATATTTTCCCTGCAATCGCCCAGAAGCAGAAGGGTTTGACCTCAAATACTGGTTTGGTGAACCCAAATACAGTGTTGAAGAGTGTGTGGAACGGGATATGAGTTATGCCGCCCCACTTTATGTCAAAGTGCTGCTGTATAGCTCCGACCAGGATCAGCCCATTGTGCAGGATATTTTTATGGGGGACTTTCCCCTCATGACCACTGCTGGCACGTTTATCATTAACGGAACGGAACGGGTGGTGGTAAGCCAGTTGATTCGTTCGCCAGGGGCCTATTTTGAAGCGGCCGAGGAGCGTACCACTGGACGGCCGTTAGCGATGGGTAAACTCATTCCCGACCGAGGGGCCTGGATGGAGTTTGAAACCCGCAAAACAGATTACATCACAGTCAAATTTAACCGCAAACGTACCGTACCCGTCACCCTATTTTTGCGGGCCTTAGCAGCCGTAGACGATGGTTTGAAAAACCCCCTAATTAAAAAAGGCACAGACGAAGAACTGTTAGCCCTTTTTGAAGACGTAGATACCAACGGTGAACACTTATACATTCAGGGCAGCATTGAGCAGGAACCGCCGTGGGACCCCGATAAACCAGTGGCCGAACAAGCCCTGGTAGAATTTTACAAACGGATGCGCCCCGGCGACCCGCCCACAATGGACAATGCCACTCAATACCTGTATGAACAACTGTTTGACCAACGCCGATATGACCTGGCAAAAGTCGGCCGTTACAAACTGAACAAAAAACTCAACCTGCACGACATTGTCCCCCTCACCCACCGCACCATCACCCAATATGACGTAGTGCGGTTGGTGAAACATATGATTCAAATCAACAACGGCAACGAAAAGCCAGATGATATTGACCATTTGGGCAACCGCCGTGTGAAAACAGTGGGTGAATTGCTCCAGGCCAAATTGCGGGTAGGGCTGCGCCGCATGGAACGGGTGGTCAAAGAGCGTATGTCTATTCGGGAGAGCGATTCGGTGACACCGGTGGGGTTGATTAACATTCGTCCGGTGGTGGCTGCTGTGCGCGAGTTTTTTGGTAGCTCCCAGTTGAGCCAGTTTATGGAACAGGCTAACCCGTTGGCAGAGTTGACACACAAACGCACCCTGTCGGCTCTGGGGCCGGGTGGGTTGCGCCGCGAACGGGCCGGTTTTGAGGTACGCGACGTACATCATAGCCATTACGGCCGTATCTGCCCCATTGAAACCCCTGAAGGGCCAAACATTGGTTTAATCGGCCGTTTAGCCACTTACGGCCGGGTCAACAAATATGGTTTTATTGAAACCCCCTATCGCCGGGTAAAAAACACCATTCCGGTCAACAGCGACGACCTGATTGGACACGATGCCTTTAACAGTATCGTTCATCCCGAAACAGGGGAAGTTATAACGGCGGCTGATGAAACCATAACGGCCGAAAATATCCAGGCTATCCGAGACGCTGGCATCGAAACCGCCCTCGTCAAACCCTTCGTCACCGACGAAATTGTATACATGTCAGCCGATGAAGAAGACCATTACACCATCGCCCAGGCCAATGCCCGTCTGGACGAACGCGGCCAATTTGTCGAAAAACGAATCTCCGCCCGGCGCAACCAACAATTTCGTTTCTCCTCTGTGCAGCGTATTGACCTGATTGACGTGGCCCCCCGACAAATTGTAGGCATTTCCGCCGCGCTCATCCCCTTCCTGGAACACGACGATGCCAACCGCGCCCTCATGGGTTCCAACATGCAACGCCAGGCAGTTCCCCTGCTGCAACCAGACATTCCAATGGTTAGCACCGGCATGGAACTACAAGCCGCTTTGAATACAGGTCAGGTTGTGGTGGCCCAGGAAGAAGGCGAAGTGATTTCCGTCACTGGCGACAAAATTGTGGTGGCCGGGGAAAGCGGCCCCCGCGTTTACAACCTGCGAAAATATAACCGCTCTAACCAGAGTACCTGCATAGACCAACGCCCCACTGTTGTCAAAGGCCAGCGCGTTCACATTGGTACCATCCTGGCCGATAGCTCCTCCACCAAATCTGGAGAACTGGCTCTAGGGCAAGATGTGGTGGTGGCTTTCCTTTCCTGGGATGGTGGCAACTTTGAAGACGCTATCCTGGTCAGCGAAAAACTGGTGCGCGAAGACCGTTTTACCTCCGTTCACATCGAAAAACATGAAGTAGAAGCCCGCGACACCAAACTTGGCCCAGAAGAAATCACCTACGACATCCCCAACGTTAGTGAAGATGCCCTCAAAGACCTGGACGAACGGGGCATCATTCGTGTGGGGGCCGATGTCAAAGAGAATGACATATTGGTGGGCAAAATCACTCCCAAAGGTGAAAAAGAACTTAGCCCAGAAGAAAAATTGTTGCGCGCCATTTTTGGTGACAAAGCCCGCGAAGTAAAAGATTCCAGCCTGCGCCTGCCGCATGGGGCACGGGGCAAAGTGGTAGATGTGCATGTGTTTGACCGACAACATGACCGTGATTTGCCCGCAGGTGTAGAAACAATGGTACGGGTTAGTGTGGCCCAACGGCGCAAAATCTCTGAAGGAGATAAGATGGCGGGGCGGCACGGGAACAAAGGGGTTATTTCTAAGGTGGTTTCTATTGAAGATATGCCGTTTTTGGCAGATGGCACCCCCATTGACATTATTCTCAGCCCATTGGGTGTGCCCGGCCGTATGAATATCGGTCAGGTATTGGAAACTCACCTGGGATGGGCGGCTAATCGGTTGAGCTTCCGTGCAGTAACCCCGGTTTTTGATGGGGCCAAAGAAAACGAGATTTTTGCCGAATTGGCCCGCGCCTGGTTAGTAGACCGTGCCTGGGATGTGGTCACCGAATGGGCCTGGGACTGGTTGCAGGAAATAGATTATGACCTGGAATCGCTGGAAAATGACGCTGAAGCCCGCCGTTTATTTATCACCAACTGGTTAGGCGACCAGGGGTATGACCTCAATTTGCTGGAAAGTGACACCAATTATACCCGTATCGCCGCCGCCACTGAATGGTTACGAACCCGCAATTACGCACCCGGCGAAATTATTTCGGGGGATTTAGGCCAGGAACGCAGACACGACCGCACGATGTCGGATGATAAAGCCATCGAGGCTTGTGTGCGCGAATGGTATGCTTTGATGTTGGAAAAACACGATCTGGAGTTGCCAGAAAGTGCCAAAGTAGACCCGGAAACCACGTCATTGGAAACGCTGATGGAACTGGCAGGTCAAATCACCGTTGTGACTCACGTTCCTTTGCCTATCTTGGGTAAAGAAAAGTTGATTGATGGCAAAACCGGCCGTTCTTTTGACCAACCTGTGACAGTGGGTGTTTTGCACATGCTCAAACTAGCTCACCTGGTAGAAGATAAGGTACATGCCCGGTCTACCGGCCCTTACTCCTTAGTGACTCAGCAACCGTTGGGTGGTAAGGCCCAGTTTGGTGGGCAGCGGTTTGGGGAAATGGAGGTATGGGCATTGGAAGCCTATGGAGCCGCCTATACACTTCAAGAGATGTTGACGGTGAAATCGGACGACGTGCAAGGGCGTGTCAAAACGTATGAAGCCATTGTGAAGAACGAAGCCATCGAGGAGCCTGGTGTACCTGCCTCTTTCCGTGTATTGGTGAAGGAACTGCAAAGCCTGGGTTTGGCTGTGGAGGCTGTTTCGGAAAGTGGTGAGGTGGTACGTTTTGGTAAAGAGGACGACAAAAAGAATCGAAAAACGGCCGGTACAGGTTTAATGGACCTGGCACGCAGCCGAAGATAAGGCAAAATCTATTTTCCCACGCCGCAACATTTGACAACCCTCAGGGTGGCGGGTAAAATTTCCCTTCGTATGTCTGCCGAAAGCGCATTCCGGTAACTACTAAGAGAAGTTACCAACTAAATAAGCAAAATCTTTGTGGAGGCCATCGAGTGTATCACTACGATGGCCTCCATTTGTCGGTAAGTAATGTCAGGTAGCGTTCCTATCGGGAACGCTACTCTTTTGAAAACACGAAGGAGAGAGGTAAACGTGCCCACAATTAGTCAACTTGTACGGAAAGGGCGAAGCGCAAAATCCAAGAAGAGTAAAGCACCGGCGCTTCAATGGACTTTAAATTCTTATAAACAACAACGGACGAGACGACCCAAAGGTGCGCCGCAAAAACGTGGGGTTTGTACACAAGTAAAAACCATGACCCCGAAAAAGCCCAACTCTGCCCTGCGAAAAGTTGCTCGTGTACGTTTGTCGAATGGGATTGAGGTTACTGCTTATATCCCTGGTGAAGGCCACACTCTGCAAGACCACTCGGTTGTTTTGGTGCGTGGCGGTCGTGTGAAGGATTTGCCCGGTGTTCGTTATCACATTGTACGTGGTAGCCTGGATACGGGCGGTGTGGTGAATCGTAAACAGGGTCGTTCTAAATATGGAACGAAAACCCCGAAGAAGTAAAACGGAGAGGTTGAGAAATGCCAAGACGTTACCATCCTGAAAAACGCCCTGTAGACGCGGATATGCGTTATAACAGCGAGCGAGTTTCTATGTTTGTCAACCGTTTAATGAAAAACGGTAAAAAGAGTACAGCCCAGGGGCTTTTGTATGATAGTTTTGAATTGGTGGAGGCACGCGCCAAACGCTCCCCGTTAGAGGTGTTTGATCAGGCTTTACAAAATGTGATGCCGCAGGTCGAAGTAAAACCCCGGCGTGTGGGTGGGTCTACCTACCAGGTACCGATTCAGGTGGAGCCGGAACGCCAATTGTCCTTAGCGATGCGTTGGTTGTTAACGGCCGCTCGCAACAGAAGCGGCCGTTCTATGGCCGAAAAGTTGGCATCCGAATTTATGGATGCAGCAAATAATCAAGGTTCAGCTGTGAAGAAACGGGACGATACCCATCGTATGGCCGAAGCTAATCGCGCCTTCTCCCACTTCCGCTTATAAAAGCAGGTAATTTGTAATGAGTCGTTTAGCTTTAGATCGAGTTCGGAATATCGGTATTATTGCCCACATCGATGCGGGCAAAACCACTACCACCGAACGTATCCTGTATTACACAGGTGTGATCCACCGAATGGGGGAAGTGCATGAAGGCACTGCCACCATG
>CAZPEJ010000050.1:0-15518 GCA_964585465.1 uncultured Ardenticatenaceae bacterium | reverse complement strand
GTTGTTAATCTCCAACCTTAGTTCTGTAAGTTGTTTAATTTTCATTCTTTGCGAAGGCTATAATCGTGATAACTATAATTTCTGCGATTATATTCAGAGTTCAACATCCTGTCAAGGGTGTTCGGTGAGTGTCTAAAAATAACTTGCCGTTTTTGTTTGTAGTAACCGCTTCATCGGTCTAGACGACTAAAGTTGTTACGACGAACTAATTTCTGGACACTCACTTAACAAAGGTGTTGTGTCGCCAATTGGGGCGCGAGGGTGATTGGGCCACAATTTTGCCTGGCAAACGTGATTTTGTTACTTTTGTGTGGGTTTGATTTCGGCCGTTTTTACAAAATCTGTAAGAATTGGAGATTAGAGATTAGAGATTTGCCAATCTCCAATCTCTAATCTCTGATCTCCTTCAGCAAAACGTCAATTTATGACCTGATGTAGTATTGTTAGTGGTGCGGTAAACCGCACTATTTTTCAAGTTGGGTTTATACAGATGAGTGAAAAAATAGTTATTCGAGAAATGACAGCAAACGATTGTTCTGTTATCGCGGCTGCGTTTGAAGCGCAAGGCTGGGATAAGCCGCTCAGTCAATATCGCGGTTATTGGGAAGAGTCGTTAGCCGGTAAACGTGATATTTTGCTGGCGGAATATCAACAGCAGTTCGCGGGTTATGTCACCATTGTCTGGGAGTCGGACTATCCACCTTTTTACCAGGCGCATATTCCAGAAATAGTTGATTTTAATGTGCTGCTCAAATATCAACGGCGCAAGATTGGAACAGCCCTGATGGATGTAACGGAAACACGCATTGCGGAGCGTTCGCCAGTCGTGGGGATCGGGGTAGGGCTGCATAACGACTATGGGGCTGCCCAGATACTCTATGTCAAACGGGGCTATGTGCCGGATGGTCGTGGGCTTTTTTATCAAGGGCGACATCCGGGTTATGGAGAGCAGGTAGAAGTTGGACACGAGTTGACTTTGTATTTGACGAAACGCTTAAGGTATCATAGAGTGGACGAATTGAGGGGATCGAAGAGCGGTTAATCTCCAGTCCCTTGTCTACCTGAGAACTTTTACGAAGTTGGAGGATGGGAGTAAATCCTATGTTTTTGATGTCACATTTTTTTAACAAACAAGGGTCTGGTTTCTGGATGACCAAGCAGGTTGGCAGTGGATTTACCGCGTGTCTCCAAAAAGGTAAGATGATTGTTTTTGGAATTGGTTTGATTTTTCTCCTGGTTGCCTGCCAGGAAAAACCAGCTAATGATCCTGTCACTCAATCATCAGCAGAGACAGAAACGGCCGAATCCTCCCTTACCCCGCAACCCAGTGTCGTTATTCTATGGAACGAGGTCATGTTGGCGGCCGTTCGTACCAACGCCCCTCGCCCTACGGTAACTGCCCGTTCCCTTTTTATGGTGCATCAGGCTATGTATGATGCCTGGGCACTGTATGATGCGACTGCCACCCCCACTGTGTTAGATGCGCGGTGGCGGCGGCCCGCAGACGAACAGACGGAAGCCAATAAAGAAGCGGCCGTTAGTCAGGCTGCTTACCAAATGCTTTTGTTCCTCTACCCCACCTACGAGATTAATACCCAGGCTTTTAGCCACCTGCTAAACACGTTAGGGTATGAACCCACCCAACCCACAGACATGACCACTCCATCTGGTATTGGAGCCGCCGCCGCTCAGGCCATCATTACCGCCCGCGCCAATGACGGCTCCAATGCCACCAACAACTTTGCCGACATAACCTCCGACACTTACCCAGAGCTGTACAAACCCGTCAATAGCTCAGACTCCGCAGCCCCAAACGGTTTGTACGGCCCTGATTTTAACCCTATTCGCTGGCAACCTCTGCGAGTGCCTACCGGCAAGGTGCTTGATGCCCATGGGAATCCAGTCGTAGACCCCAACCAGCCCGACTCTTACAAAGAGCAAACGTTTCTCACACCCCATTGGGGGGCCGTGACTCCCTTTGCTCTAACGGCCGGAAATCAGTTTCGCCCATCACCCCCGCCCACGCCGGGTTCCCAAGAACCTTATACCGATGGATTGGGGCGCACCATGACCAACGATGAAGCCTACCACCTGCAATTAGATGAAGTGTTGCACATCAGTGCCAATCTGACAGACGAGCAAAAAGTGATTGCTGAGTATTGGGCAGATGGCCCTCGTTCCGAAACCCCACCAGGCCATTGGAATGCCCTGACACACGGCATCTCCTACCGCGATCATCACACATTAGATGAGGATGTGAAGCTGTTTTTCGCCCTCAATGGGGCATTATTCGATGCCAGCATTGCTGCCTGGGATAGTAAACGGGCCTATGATTGTATTCGTCCTATTTCGGCTATTCAGCGCGCCTACCTGGGACAGATGATAACAGCCTGGAATGGGCCAGACCTGGGAACGGGCATTCTTTTTGGGGAGATGTGGCGGCCGTATCAGGAGTTAACTTTTGTCACGCCTGCTTTCCCGGAATATGTTTCCGGGCATAGCACCTTCAGTGCGGCGGCAGCGGCGGTGCTAACTCGTTACACTGGCTCAAACGGGTTTTATGATGGGGTAACACTGCTGTACAACGAAGATTTTAACCGGGATGGGTTGCCAGACCTGTTAGGAGAATATATTGCCCCTATCGGAAGTAGTCATTTTGAAAGCACTCCTTCTTCCATTATTACATTACAGTGGGTTACTTTTCAGGAAGCGGCCGATGAAGCGGGAATCTCCCGGCTGTATGGCGGGATTCACTTTCAGGATGGAGATTTGATGGGGCGGGCTATGGGAACCCAGATTGGTGAGCAGGCTTTTGCATTGGCAGAAGGGTATTGGAGTGGTGGGGAAGGCAATTAAGTGTCTAACACATACTACTATCAGTACCCAGTAATCAGTCGGGAGTTACCAGAAGAAACGTAGCTGCAAAAACCTGATGAGAACTTACGAAAACCTGTAGTACGTTTTATCGTTTGACTTCCACCCAACCCATCAAATATACCTGGTTGGGTTGGGGTTGGTTGTTGATGGTAAGCGGCAAACGGGTGTTGGTGATGGGATCATACATGCCCAGCCATAGGGGATAACGGCCGTTTGGCAAATCTGGTGGAATGGTCAATTGATAACTATCTTCAATCACTTCACCAACCGCCCAAACGTTGGTAGGATATTGCCCACCCAGAGGGGGTTGATCCCCCGTTGCCAGAGGGGGTTTATCAGCAGACCCCAGGTGAAATAAGGTGGTATAGGCAGTGACAGGAACGGCCGTTACTTGCCAGGTCGTCGTCAATTGAATAGTATCGCCGGGATGAGCAGTTGTGGGAAGGCCAGAAACGGCCGATAGGTAAACCCCCTCTCCCAATTGGGCTAATGGAGGTTCAATTGGTTGCGGCCACACGGCAGGCACCACTTTTACCCGCCCCACCTCAGCACTAATGGTTTCATCTGCCAACCGCACAAACAACCTTCCCAGTACCGGTGCAGCAACTTCTTCTTCCAGGCGCACCGCAAATCGGTCAGCAATGATCTGCCCAGGTTGCCACAGATTAGCCGGATAAAGCCCTCGCCCATGATAACTATGCAGTCGGGCTATCACAACCAATTCTCGCCCAAATAGTTCCAATTTGAAGGCTGGGGTCTGAGATGGAGGAAATTGGCTTTGCCAGTAGAGTGTCATCCAAATCAGGTCACCTGGTTCGGCCGTTTCTGTTTCAACATCTGCCCCAACCAGTTGTAACCCCTGCCCCATGTCCATTTGCAACCCCGTTGCGTGAACAGGCAATTCGTCAACGATGGGTGGTTTGGCATAAGCAGGGCGAATAACCCACCAACCACAGTAACTGGTGGTTACAAAAGCAAACATCGGAAAAAAGGTGTGAAACGTATAAGCTGATAAGTGAATGGGCAAACGCCGCAACAATTGCCCCACAATGGAAATGCCTGCTGTGGCAATGATGACCAGGGGTAATAAAGCCGGGAATAATAGTCTGCCCTGAGCCGCCTCTGTTTGGAGCATGAACATCAACAAGCCGGTATATACCAAAACAACCCAACCAGCCAACAATACCAGGGGAGAAACAATCAGGTGCCAACGGATGGTCTGCCACCGTTTCACAATCCATATACCGCACCCAATCACTGCTATACCAACCATACTATTCCACACCCCATAGACCCATTCTGATGCACGTATGTTAAACCAACCGAAAATGGCAAAAAAGGAACTCCACAAACCGCTAGATTCTGCCAATACCTGCCAGATCGTATACTCTCTGTCTCCTCCGGCGACACGGACAAATACAGAAACGGCCGTTACATCCCCATACAACACCCAGTTACGCCACCAAAGCGGGATAACCAACAGCAAAGCTGGCAAAACCAGATACCCCAGTGACAGCACATGAAAACGTGGAATGGTTCGGTCAAAACGGGCTACCACCTGGATGAGGATTAAACTGCCCACTGCATAGGGCAATAACAACACCCCTGCATTTTTACTCAAAGCTGCCAGGCCAATTGTCAATCCCAATAGAAACAACCGTTTAGAAGTTATCTCGCCTGACCAGAGGGAAAGTAATTGTCGCAAGGCCAGGGAACATAAAAAGATAATCATTGGATCGTTGCTAATGGTAGCGTGAATAAAGTTAAATTGAGGCAAAAAAGCAGGTAAGGCGGTTGCTAATAACGCGTGATACGGTTCGTCGGGCCACAATAAACGGGCACTGCGATAGATGCACCACAAGGTACCAATCCCCAAAACGGCCGAAAATGCCCGCAACACATGAGCCGCCGCCACATAACCCCGCCAGGGCCAATCCTCTCGCTCTGTGTGAATGATACGGTTAACATTAGTCAGGTTAGAAGCATCCCCAATCGTAGCCCAGGGGTTGAGCCATAAATGGGATTTAGCATCTGAGGTATCGAACGGCGTGATCAAAATGGCTCCCATCACATAATAGAGAGGAGGTTGTGCTGCCTCCTGGGCTGTCCAGGGGTTATGGGGAACCGTAACAAAAGGTAAACGGCCGTTTTCTTTAATATAATCGGCCGTAAAAAAGTGCCATTGTTCGTCTGGGGCTTCAAACAGAGGGTTTACCACACTATATAGTAGGGTGATAAACAGATAAACACAAATAATTCCATAGATGATGGGGTGGTTGGGAATCGGTGAACCGTTTCTCTTTTTAGCTTCTTTGCCCCAAACTTTTTGCCACAGGCTCATAATGCCAATAACCCCATCAAACAACGACCGCGAATATGATAACAGAAGGCACAAAGTGGCATTTTTATCGAGATTGGAGATTAGAGATTGGAAATTGCCAAATCTCTAATCTCTGATCTCCTTCAAAAAAATGCCAACTTATGACCTCACGCAGTATCAATATCAATTTCCAATCGAGTGCCGTAACCAGGTTGGCTGTCCAGACGAAAGGTACCACCTAACAACTTAACCCGTTCTCGAATGCCAATGAGACCATAACGGCCGTTTGGAACTTCAGACGGTTCAAACCCTTTGCCATTATCTTCCACCACCAGTTTGACCTGGGTAGAGGTGGTAGTCAGTTGTAAGGTGGTTTGTGTAGCTGCCGCGTGACGGCCGATATTTGTCAACGCCTCTTGAGCAATCCGATACAAACCAATCTCAATCCGGGGTGGCAACGGCCGATCTCCCCCCAACATTTCAAACCGGGCATTAAATTCACACTGACGGGTCAACTGCTGCAACGCTTCCGCTAGAGTGCGCCCTTCCAATGGAGCCGCCCGCAAATCCATCACCGAACGACGCGCCTCTTCCAGATTGGCGCGGGTAAGAGCCAGGGCATGGCCCACCACCTGGCGAACTTTTTGTGAAGCAGCCCCAACTTCCAACAGCATATCGGCCGATTCCAATTGCAGAGAAACGGCCGTTAATCCCTGGGCCAGCGTATCATGAATCTCCCGTGCCAACCGATTACGCTCCTCCAACGCCCCCAAACGTGAACTTTGGTGAAATAGCCTGGCCCGTTCCACCGCAATACCCAACAAATCACCCACCGTATACAACAGCTGCAAATCCTCTGGCGATAGTTCCCGCCAATCGGTGCTGGCAACATTCAAAACACCCAACTTTTTGCCATGGGCATAGAGGGGAATGCTGGCGTGAAAACGTAACCCATCCGTGCCATCCACCAACCCATAGAGCCGGGTACACTCAATGATATTCACATTGGCGGCTCCTTCCAGATCGCCCGCTTTGAAAGTCCGCAGGCAGTAACAACTCCCTTCCATAATATGTGGGTCGTTTGCCAGGGCAGGTGGCAAGTTTTGCGCGGCAGCCAGATAGGATTCGGCCGTTTCTTCCCGCAACAGCCATACCCACCCCGTTTCCAAATCGAGCAGAGCTGCCACCAAACCCAACGCCTCTTTTAACATCTCATCTACATTCACCGACCGGTTGAGTGCTTGGGCGATGGTATTCAGGATAGAAAGATCCCGATTGCGTCGTTGTAATTTGTCTGCGTCTGTCACTGGCATCATTATGGGTCTTTCGGGTTTTGTGGGGGTTGTGTGAAACGTGAAACGTGAAACGTGAAATTTCTCTGGTCATGTTTTACGTTTCACGTTTCATTGGTTGCCAACCCCCTGAGTTCCCAAAGAACCTAAATACTTCTATTCAGGTGCGATTTGGGACACAGAGAAACAGAGAGTACTTCTTGTCATAAAAAGGTGACAAATTCCGGTAACAATTTTTTACTGATATTAGGCACCTGCACACCTTCGGCCGGGTAACCCACCACCAGAACGAGATACGGCCGTTCCCAATTCGGCCGACCACAAATATCATTTAGAAACCCCATCGGACTAGGGGTATGGGTTAATGAGGCCAGCCCGGCGTGATGGATGGCTGCAATGAGAAACCCAGTGGCAATACCCACCGACTCCTGCACGTAATAATGTTTAATCTTCTGCCCATCCACCGACATACCATAACTTTGAGCAAAAATAACGATTAAATAAGGAGCCTCTTCCAAAAAGGGTTTATTTTCATCAGTTCCCAAAGGGGCCAGGGCTTCTAACCACTCTTCCGGGGCACGCCCACTATAAAATGCCCGTTCCTCCTCCTCGGCCGCCTCTCGAATGCGCCGTTTGATGGTTGGATCACTCACCACCACAAAGTGCCAGGGCTGCTTATTCGCTCCATTAGGGGCCGTGCCAGCAGCCAGCAGGCAATCTTCAATCACGCCGCGTGGCACCGGGCGGGTGGAAAATTCGCGCACCGTGCGCCTCCGACGAATCTCCGCATAATAATCAGCTGCCCGTTGTTGCATCTCTGTCTGGGGATATTCTCGATAAGAGGTTAAGGGAATAAAATCTGGTTGGCTCATAGCTGCCTTATGTTATCAGGTTTTAGGCACCCAGTGTATCACCAACTGGCACAAAAAACTCTGAAACTGTGAACAAATACCCTACAACGGCTCTTGATTGTAGTTGTCTCCCCGGCCGACATGCAAAACCACAATATGATTCGTAAACGGCCACAAAAATGGATGGTTGCACTTAACATAAACACGGATGGCGCGGGGTTAAAACCCCGTGCTACTAAACAACGCCCTGTGAACAGGGCTTCAGAGGAACGGTTGGCTGGCGGGTTCTTCTCAACTGGCTTCAACCAGTGTCGTTTTTAGCACGGTCATTGATGACCGTGTGGGATGGTTTCACTTAACATAAACACGGGTGGCACAGGGTTAAAACCCCGTGCCTACCAAACAACGCCCTGTGAACAGGGCTTCAGAGGAACTGTTGGCTAGCGGGGTTTTCTCAACTGGCTTCAGCCAGTGTTGTTTTTAGTACGGTCATTGATGACCGTGCGGGATGGTTGTGTTTAACATAAACACGGATAGCGCGGGGTTAAAACCCCGTGCTACCGAACAACGCCCTGTGAACAAGGCTTCAAAGGAACAGTTGGCTAGCGGGGTCTTCTCAACTGGCTTCAGCCAGTGTCGTTTTTAGCACGGTCATTGATGACCGTGCGGGATGGTTGTGTTTAACATAAACACGGATAGCGCGGGGTTAAAACCCCGTGCTACCGAACAACGCCCTGTGAACAAGGCTTCAAAGGAACAGTTGGCTAGCGGGGTCTTCTCAACTGGCTTCAGCCAGTGTCGTTTTTAGCACGGTCATTGATGACCGTGCTTCGTGGGGAACCAGGCCATTGGCAGAAACGGCCGAATTTCCCTCCTGGCGATTCACGGCCGCTTTCACAAAAGCAGCAAACAAGGGGTGTGGGCGGTTTGGCCGGCTCTTGAACTCTGGGTGGAACTGGCTGCCCAACATAAAGGGGTGATCTTGTAACTCGGCAATTTCCACTAAACGGCCGTCTGGTGACAACCCACTAAACACCATCCCCCGCTTTTCCAACAAAACACGGTACGCATTATTAAACTCCCAGCGATGGCGGTGGCGTTCATGAATCAGGTCTGCCTCATACGCTTCAGCCGCTTTGGTTTGTGGAGTTAAACAGCAAGGGTACCCCCCTAACCGCATCGTCCCCCCCATATCATTTAAGTTGTGTTGGTCAGGCATCAGACTAATAACCGGATGTGACGTACCAGCATCAAACTCAGTACTATTCGGTTTATCACTACCCAACACATAACGGGCAAACTCAATACACATTACCTGCATCCCCAGGCACAAACCCAAATAAGGAATCTGGTTCTCCCGTGCCCAGCGAGCCGCCGCAATTTTGCCCTCAATACCCCGCTCCCCAAAACCACCCGGCACCACAATGCCACTTAACCCGGCGAATTGTTCCCACCCCTTGCCTTTTTCCAGGTCACCGGAGTAAATCCACTCGATGTCTACCTGATAATTATTGGCAATACCTGCATGATACAAGGCTTCGCGTACACTCATGTAGGCATCATGCAGTTCCACGTATTTACCTACAATACCGACACGAACAGTGGGTTTCGGCCGTTTTATTTCCTCAATCATGTGGCTCCACTCTGTTAAATCAGGTTCGTGGCAGAGGGATTTTAACTTCAGCCGTTTAATCACATAACGCGCCAATCCCGTTTCTTCCAATAACAGCGGAATACCATACAAAATATCACTGGTAACGGCCGGAATCACCGCTTTTTCCGGTACATCACAAAAGAGAGCTATCTTTTTCAAATGCTCCTGGGGAATCTCATAATCGGCCCGTGCAATAATAACATCCGGGTTAATGCCAATGCTACGTAACTCACTGACACTGTGTTGAGTGGGTTTAGTTTTTAGCTCATCACTGGCCCCAATGTGGGGCAAAAAGGTCACATGTACATACAACGTCTGTTTTCGCCCCAGATCAGAACGCATTTGTCGCAACGCTTCCAGGAAGGGCAGGCTTTCAATATCCCCCACCGTTCCCCCCACCTCCACCAACACCACATTGGCTTTGGTTGTTTCCGCCACCAGGTGAATACGCCGCTTGATCTCGTTGGTGATATGTGGAATAACCTGAATCGTTCCCCCCAGGTAATCGCCGCGCCGTTCGCGGGCAATCACTTCGGCATACACCCGGCCGGTAGTGACATTGGAAGTCTGGTTGAGATTGATGTCTATAAACCGTTCATAATGCCCCAGGTCTAAATCCGTCTCTGCCCCATCTTCCGTCACAAAAACTTCTCCATGTTGATACGGGGACATGGTGCCGGGGTCTACATTGATATACGGGTCTAATTTTTGCACAGCTACGGAAAGGCCCCTGGCTTTTAAGATACGCCCCAACGCAGCGGCCGTTACACCCTTACCCACCGAACTTACAACACCACCTGTGAAGAAAATAAATTTTGTCATGTTTATGCTCCGCTCAGACTGTGTATCTCCAGACGAACTGGATAGATACCAAAAAGAAAAAGGGGCATGTCATTTTGGGTGACATGCCCCTCTACTTTAACAACTTGGTAGTTACCAGGGGTGGGATTTTTGCATCATGCTCCTAGAGCAGCCGTTCCAGGTCCTCCGCTGCCCGTTTCATATCCAAAAAGATAAGCCCTAGACGTGCCTGTGAACGGGCCAAAACGGTAAGAACAGCTTCTTCACCCACAGCCATCAACACAATGATACCGGCCGTTCCTTTAATGTACACCTGTTCCAATGTGCCTCGTGCCAATTCAATAGCAATTCGGTCACCAAGAGAGAGCATGGCAGCCGACATAGCCGAGATACGGTCTTCGTCAATGCCAGCGGGAAGTGATGAAGCCATGATAAGGCCGTCCACACTCACAACGGCCGATGCTTCTATGTCCGGTGTTCCTGCTTGTAAATCTCGCAGGCGGTCAACCATCATCTCTGTACGGGATCTCATCCGAAATCTCCTTGCATGTACTGATTGGGGTTTCGTCTTATGTCAGGATAGATCGTGGGGATCATAACATAACTAAATAGGGCTGTCAAACTTTCACCGCCTGTATTCCCATATCCTATAGTGGAGAAAAATAACCATTGGTACTGGTGTCAAGAGGCGCGTGGGGGGACATAAAAAACCATAAAATCTTTTCCGTTAGGATTGACGGAGTAGAACCGTTGCGCCTGCCCTCTGGGGAAAAAGGCCTGTAACCGGTATAAGTTCTGTTGGTCGTCTACATGCAAGATAAACAGTTTGGCGGCCGGGTCTTGTGTTTTGGGCCAAACATCGTCGAGGTCGGTGAGGCTGTTGTTCCAGGTAATATCGCCTGCATTCAAACCAATCAGTCGGGTATCTGCCCAGTAGGGGAATGGGACGTGGTAGGCATTTGCCAGGTCGCCGCCGTTTTGCACAAATTCTTGAACCACCTGCCCCATTTCTACGGTGTTCCAGACGGTGTTGCGATAATGGGCATCGTAGGCGACAAAATACCATTGGTAGTTGAGAAAAGTGGCGGCAACCAGCAAAACGGCCGTTACCAACCCCGCCAACCATTGGGAAAGCCGGGGCAGAGAGGGTGGGGCTGGCAAAGCTGATAACCTTTGATAAATCCACCCCAGCGGCAACGCAGCAATAATCATTGCCAGAGGAATCACCCCGCCCGTTCGCACCACACTGGGGTTTTCCCCCGGAAAGGCGATGCTGAGGATGGAAGGCAGCAACATCACAAATGTGGAGAGTAACACATACAAAGTGCGCCGGTCTCGAAACATGATCAACCGCCACAACAGATAAACAACACCCAACAGAAACAATGCCCCTGTTACCAAATCAAGTTGGGGCGAAAAAGGAATGGTATTGGTCACAACACCATCTCCTCGATAGTTGAACATCAGCAGGGCATTTTTGATGTTGTCCAGAAAAATAGACCAGGTTTCGGCCGAAAGTGTCACCTCGCCGGTGCGAGTGGCGGCACGATACCAAAACATCTCTGGATCGTCGTAGCTGTAGCGGGCCAGAGGCAAAAAGACCAGGGCGGTAGTGAGGCCACCCAAGAGGGCGTTTTGCCAAAAGGTTATCGTCAGGGCAGAGGTTTCGGCAAAGGGGGTTGGGGCTGGCTGTAGATGATACTTTTTGCGCTTCTGGAAAAGATCAACGGCCGTTTTCAGGCCCACCAACAGCAACAACAACAGCGGCACCATTCGCATGGGGATATAGGTGTGTAACCCAATACCCAGGCTGAGGCCACAGGCCAACCAATCATTGCGCCGATTCTCCTTAAAGGCGCGAAACAGAAAGTAGAGGGTGGGGGCCACAAAAGCGGCCGTGAGCGGAAAGCGTAACCCCACGCGGCTGATAACCACATGCCAGTGGGAGATGGCAAACAGCGCGGTTGCCAGCAAAGCCACCTGTCGCCCGTATAACTCTTGTGCCAGCAGATAGACAAACGGCAGTGTGAGCAACCCAATAAGAGCCGTGCCCACCTTGAGGGCCAGAAACCCAAAATCCAGTGGGGTGAGCCAGATGAGGGCGGCTGTCCAGTAAAATTGGAATGCTTCGCGGCCGGTATTGCGAACAAAAAAAATAGGGTGTTCTCCCTGCAACACATCATAAATATCCAACAATTTTTCTGCCTGGTCGCTCCAGGTGTCTAGCGGCAAATCGGGCAATCGGTAGAAACGAAAAAAGGTTGCCAGCAGAAAAAGCCCCCAAAAAGCCAGGGAAAAGAGGGGAGCGGTAGGGGGTTGTTTTTTGTGTGGGGAGGCGGCGGCGGTGAAAACGGATAAAAAAGAGGAGATAGCGGCCAGCCAGGTAACAGTGCCCAGGGGGGTAAACTGGTTATGAGCCAGATTCAAAAAGGCTATTACGGCAAAAAAAAGGGAGAGGATGAACAGCAACCAACGGCCGTTTCGGGTAAATTGTAACCGGGCAGAAACGGCCGTCTCTTTTTGTTTGGGGAGTGGTTCAGGAGTGGTTTCACGGGGGTGGTTGAAAAATAAAGCGAGGAGGAAACACAAAACGGCCGTTAATACATACACACTGCCTTGGCGAGTATCCCTCCCTTCCGGTAAGTTTGCCTGACCGTATAAAACAAACAACAAAGCCAAAAGAGAAAAGATGGCAGCAACAAAAGGGGTTGTCACAAACCAGTGGCGTTTGTGAGAGGGAACAACAGTCATTCAATAAACTGGTGGGTTAAAAACGTTCCAGGTGTTTTTGGTGGTAGATAGTGGCAAATGACAACTACCCACGACGAATCAACTCCTCCAACGTCGCCAGGTGTTTTAGTTTCATCTCCTGGCGGGAGGCAATGGCCGCAGGTGTAAAATAATGGTGTTGATGCAAAAACTTGAGTTGCATGATTTGCCACGCTTCCCAAGAAACTACCCCATCATACACTCCCTGCTCCAACCACAACGCCTTGCTACGCTCAAAAAAATCTTCCCGCCCCAACACGTCCAAATCTGCGTCGGCAATAATTTGTTCAATTAAATTGTGGGGGCTTTGGGGCACACGAGTAGCCAGAATAATTTGGGTGATCTGTTCAATTTGGGTTGGGCTAAAACCGAACTGGGGTAAACTTTGCGACATAATTTCGACGCTAACCAGTTCATGCCCACTTCGGGTGTGGATAAACCCGGTATCATGGTAGGCCGCAGCCACTTCTAGCAGTTGCAGCTTTTCGGCCGTTAATCCACTTTGTTGGCCCAACCGCACAACGGCTGGCATCACATCCTGCTCAGTATGCCACAAATTATGATAAGTCAGTTGGGGAGCTAATTCAGTACGGAGGCGGTGTAGGGCATGGGCAATAGCCTGAGCATAATCTGGTGTGGGTTGGTTTTTTGAATTTTCCATTATTGTGGAATCTTAGCTGGATTACTACGCCTGTTACCGTGTTATTCTGGGTTAACCTGCCGCAGGTTCAAACCTGTCACAGGTAATCAACTATAACAAAGAATTGTTACTGCAACTATATCCTGGTTGATGTTCAAACCAAGCGTCAATTATAAAGCCGCTTATGCCCCTAGCCAATGGGGTAAAAAGCACGTTTAGCCTCTTGAGACATGTGGTGTTTTAACCTCATAGTTCTCCATGTGAATTTGCGCCGAAAACATCGCATGTCTTCACGGAGACGGGGTAATTACCAATAGCAAACAATAACCCGTTTGATGAACGGGTTTTATGGGCGGAAGTATGCAAAAACAGCGTCGAGAAAACGTCGGTACTGTGTTGTGGTTACTTCTTTTCTGTTTTGGCGGAATCCAGGTAGGAGTCGAGCAGGTGGAAGGCGGTGGTAACGGCTTCGCGGCGGGCCTCATACCGTCGGCCTTCGTGGCCGAGGGTTAAATGTACCAGGCGAGCCAGGCGTAGGGCGTGCAGGTGGTGGATGACAGTTGGGGCACGTAAACGTAAACGGCGGGAGAGTTCGGCCGGGGTAAGGGGTTCGGCAGAGAGGTAGCGCATGATTCGCAAACGGGTGGGGTCTGCCAGGGCTTTGAGGGCCTGGAAGAGGGCATCGGGTACTAATTCGCCAGGGATGAGGGAGGCTTTGGACGGCCGTCCGCCAAATAGGAATAGTTCGCGCCCTGGCCCTAATGGCATAAAGATAGCCAGTGGCGTGGCCCAGAAGGAGGGGGCTAAAACCAGGTCAGTTAACGCTTGCAACTTTGTAAAACGCAACCCTTGTGTTAATTCCTCCAGGAGTTGGGGCACTGGTAAACTGCTGGCAAGTTCTTGACCATGTGCAACGGCCGTTTCCAAATCTGGCAAGATACGAATTTCTTCCTCGGCAAAAAAAACGTCGTAATATGACTTCATGGCCGCCAGATACCCTTCGCCAAACTCCGCCGGACGCGACCAGGTATTTAACATTTCGGTTAAATCTTTTTTGGACTTTTTCTCTTTTTTATCTCCGTGATGCTGGTAGAGAGTTTGTAATTGCTGCAAATCACTCTCATTCCAGCTTTCTTGCGAAACAATTTGGTTGATAAACGTCTGCATCTCTGCCGAAGCGTAGGGGCTGTTTGCAATTGTCAGGATACGTTGTTTGAGGGGGACTTGGGACAGGTTGTGCAAAACGGCCGTTGCATTTTTGGGCGCAGGTAAGGCATGAACCCAATGTAAAGGCCAAGGGCACAGCTTGATAATACGTTGCAAAAACTCCCGTTCGCTGGTGGGCAGGCGCGACCGCACCCCGGCCGCCCACGCCCCACGCAAACCATAACCGTCTGGGTTGTGCAAAACCTCCAGACTGACAAACAGATCATATGCTGTGCCAATGTCCCAATGTAGTTGCGGGGTGGTCATCTTGTTACCCTCTTCCTCTTGTGCCAATCGTAAATGATAAGGAACGCAGATGAAATAACCTATCAAGAGATTGGAGATTGGAGATTAACAGTTGGTTCATTCTTCAATCTCTAATCTCGTTCTGTAGGTTGTCTAATTTTCATTCCTAAAGCAGAAATCGTCAATGGTGTGTGTCTCCGATACCTTACGCCGTCGCCGTCTCCCCGGCCGTTTGTTTCAATGCATCAATGTCTGGCAAAATGCGTTACGCATTCCGAATGGGAGGAAATAAATAACCACTGGCTGCCATTAAAACCCCTGCCAGCCCACTGATCACAAACATAAAAGCGATGCCTGCCCCGGCCCCGCTGCCCACCAGCCAGGAAAAACCAGTTAAAACCCCACCCGTTTGGAAAGCTGGCTCAAAAAAGTTGTCTGCCAATGGCCCAGCAACGGCCGTTGCCAGCGGGGCCGTCACCTGGGCAATGAGCCGCCGCACCGAAAACACCCGCCCTTGCACATCTGGAGCCACTTTGGCTTGCCAAATGGCCTGGTTCGAGCCGTTGAGAATAGGCAAAATCACCTGCCCCAAAAAAGAAGAAATACTCCAAATCAATACCCCGCGCCCCAACCCCATCAGCACCTGCCCAAAAAAGCTGACAAGCATCATTCCGCCCAACACCCCATGCACTTTGCGTTTTGGCCCACCCCAGACACTTAACAACAGCCCCCCCACGACACCACCAACCGCCCCCACCGAGTGCACACTGCTCAGAGCGAATTCATTGTTGCCCGGGCGAGACACAAACATGGGCACCAACAGGGCAAAACTAAACATGGCGACAAAGTTGATCTGGAAAAA
>CAZPEJ010000049.1:0-15671 GCA_964585465.1 uncultured Ardenticatenaceae bacterium | reverse complement strand
TTTCATTCGCTGCGGGCAAGGTTGGGACTGTTTTTCATCATTATCTTCCTTTTGTGTGTGATCATTCAAAGAAAGATAAACTGTTTGTAGCTTTTGAAAAGCACTCCTTAAAAAGATTTGTCAGTCAATCAGGCTTTTCATTACAAATCCAGGTTGCTCTTGCAAAATTTGTAGTTCACACAAAAAATCTTAATGCTGCTAAAATAGTGACATGCTCACAGATCGGCATGTGCGGGATTTACTGGCTCTGATACGTCGCCGTTACCCCACCTGGGATGGTTTCACTCATCCCGATTTCGTGGCGGATGAGTTGGTTTACAAACGGGCGGCGGTGGCGAAGGCTCAGGAATGGCTTTCGCTGGCAGCTTGCGATAGCCTGGTGGCGGCTGGGGATTCTGAGGAGTTTCTGGCACGGGTGGAGCGGCTGGCGCAGGAGAATAATTTGTTGTGGCGGCGGGTGCCTTCGGCGGCGGATACGGCCGTTTTACACCACCCTGCCCTCGACAAACCCACCTTTTGTACCCAATTGCGGAACCTGCTCTATGCTGACCGCCCCAGCCCGGCCAGGTTGCAAACGTTTAGCGATTATCTGCAAACTCATGGGTTGCCCAATAAATGGCCGTTTCCCACCTACTTTTTGTTCCTCTGCCACCCACAACAGGAGTTGTTGGTGCGGTCTGACCCCATCACCTGGTTTTTACAATTTATGGGTGCGCCACAAAAGGTGAGAGGTGTACCAGAAGCGGCCGTTTATACCGTCATTCTGCAACAAGCCAAACGCCTGCTCCATACGCTGTTACCCTTTGGGGCAGAAGATATGGTGGATGTGCAAAGTTTTATCTGGGTGTGTGCCAAAGAGGGGGAAGGGAGAATCGGCCGTTTACGCCCCAAAGCCCAGGTTGAACTCGATATACCGGCCGTAGATACCCTATCCCCCGTCGTCTACTCAATTCCCGCAGAAACCACCTTCATGAGGGAAACAAATGCCGAATATACCACCCCAATGAACATTCCAAGCCATAATTCCCTATTAAGACCTGTTTTTCTAGCCATAAAACAGTTAGACAATGCAAACTCCCATGAAAAAATTGTTGATACAGTTGCAAAAAATCTAAATCTATCGGTAGAACAACAAAACCAAAAACATAAACAAAGCAAACAAACCGAGCTATCCTATCGTATTACCTGGGTAAAAACGTGGTTGAAGATATATGGTGTTTTAAGAAAGATAGGGTATGGTCAGTGGGAGTTAACAGATTTAGGCAAACAGCTAGATGATATTGATCCAGCAGATGTTCATCGAGTCGTTGCTTTACACCATTCTCCCCTTAAAATATCTGAATCTTTTTCTCAAGATGAAAATGAATTTCCAGAAGTTGAAGAGGAGGGAACTCCCATAACTCCTGGCGTATCCCCAAATCCGGTCTATGGTTTGGCAGAACTTGTTCATGATACAGGGTTTCCAGAAACCGAGATTTCCAGGTGGTTAAGAGCCATTGAGCGCAAAGGGCAGGCTGTTTTTTATGGGCCGCCGGGCACAGGCAAGACGTTTGTCGCCCAAAAAGTGGCGCAACACCTCATGAGCGAGCAGGATGGTTTTGTTGATCTGGTGCAATTCCACCCGGCTTATGCCTATGAAGATTTTATGCAAGGGCTTCGTCCTGTTTCTGGGGCAAATGGCTCCTTGAGCTACCCGTTGATCCCCGGCCGTTTCCTGGAGTTTTGTGCCCGCGCCCGCACCCGAACAGGTATTTGTGTCTTGATCATTGACGAAATTAACCGGGCCAACCTGTCCACTGTTTTTGGTGAGTTGATGTATTTGTTGGAGTATCGGCAACAGGAAATTCCCCTCAGCGGCGGCGGCCGTTTTTCTATCCCTCCCAACGTCAGAATTTTAGGTACCATGAATACGGCCGACCGTTCTATTGCTCTGGTAGACCATGCCCTGCGCCGCCGTTTTGCCTTTATCCACCTGCCACCCAACTACGAGTTATTACGCCATTTTTTGGCAGCAAACAGTTTTGATCCGGCCGGGTTGATTCACCTGCTGCAACATCTAAACCGGCAAATTGGTGATCCCCATTACGCCGTTGGTCACACCTTTTTTCTGCGCCCGGCACTGGCAAGCGAGTTAGAAGACATCTGGCGTATGGAAATTGAGCCTTATTTGGAAGAGTACTTTTTTAATCAAAGTGACCAGGTAGCGGCGTTTCGGTGGGAAACTGTTTCTAAAGAAGTGTAAATCGTTACGTATTGGGTAAAATTTGCCGTTATCCGGTAGGTACGAGCAAGGAGTTTATTATGAAAGACGTTATATCTGTGCCTAAAACAATGCAAGTGGTTTACGATACCGTTACAGCTTTAACGGATGCCTTTTGTTGGAAACATTTGAACCAGGAGTATGCAGATATGTGTCGGCAGATGACGGCTAAATTGTGTCGTAAACGGCCGTCTCCAATTTCCAAAGGCCGTCCTGCAAACTGGGCAGCTGGTATTGTTCACGCCATTTCGACAGTCAACTTTGCCTTCGACAAAAGCACCTCTCCCTCTATTTCAACATCTGACATCAGCGACTACTTTGAGGTGGGCAAAAGCAGTCCTGCCAGTAAATCCAAAGAAATCCGCGACCTGCTTCGGATTGGCATGTTAGAACCGGCATGGACATTGCCTAGCCGCATGGATGACAACCCGATGGCCTGGTACATCTCGGTTAATGGGTTTATTATAGATGCTCGCTCGGCTCCCCGCAGTATCCAGGAAATGGCTTATGCGAAAGGGTTAATCCCTTACATTCCTGCCGACCAACAGAAAGATTAAAATGCCAGGTAGGAGACTCTATGGACTACACCCCCTCTGAACTGATGATTGTCAACGCTTCCCGCGCCCTCAAAGGCAGCCGGGTGGTTTTTGTTGGGGTCGGACTGCCCAACATCGCCTGCAACCTGGCCCGGCGCAGCCACTCCCCCAACCTGGAACTGGTGTATGAAAGCGGCGTATTTGGCGCACACCCCGCCCGCCTGCCCCTCTCCATTGGCGACCCAACCCTGGTAAGTGGGGCCACCTCGGTGGTGAGCATGGCAGACCTGTTTATGCTCTATCTGCAACGAGGATTGGTAGACGCAGCTTTGTTGGGTGGGGCGCAAATTGACCGGTTTGGCAATTTGAATACCACCGTCATTGGCAGCTATGAAAAGCCCAAAACCCGCCTGCCAGGTTCTGGGGGGGCGTGCGAGATTGCCATCAATGCCAAGAAGGTGTTGATGATTATGCGTCTCAAGGGGCGGGCTTTTGTGGAAAAGCTGGATTTTGTCACCAGTCCTGGTCATCTGAGTGGCGGAGACAGCCGCGCCCGTCTGGGGTTGCCGGGCGGCGGCCCCGAACTGGTTATTACCGACCGGGCTTTATTCAATTTTGCCAACACGGAACGGGAAATGATGCTCATTGAACTGGCAGCGGGTGAAACAGTGGAAAGTATCCAGGCGGATATTGCCTGGCCGTTGCGAGTGTCTCCTCAGTTACGAGAGATGACCCCACCAACGGCCGAAGAGTTTGCCCTGATCCGTGAACAATTAGACCCACAGGGGTTGTATCGGTAGTTCGTATCAGTGCCTAGTAATCAGTACCCAGTAATTAGTGTTCAGTAATCAGTGTTCAGTAATCAGTAGGGAATTAACTGAGGGAATGTAGCTTCAAAAACCTGATGAGAACTTACGAAAATCTGTATTAGCACTTTTTTGGGAAGCCCAAAAGGAATCGGAAGGATGAATTATTCACATCCACAAGGAAATGTTTTTTATCGCAAATTAAACCATGCCCGCCCCAAAATTTCGCATGGGCAGGGCATTTATTTATGGGATGAAAGTGGCAAACGGTATATAGATGGTTCTGGTGGGCCGTTGGTGGTGAATGTGGGACACGGCCGTTCTGAAATTGTCGCCGCCATGAGCCAACAAGCCCAAGAAGCCGCCTACGTCCATGCCATTATGTTTACTAGCCAACCTCTCGAACAGCTTTCTATCGAGTTAGCTGCCCTGGTGCCCCTGCCCGATGCCCGCTTTTACTACCTCAGCAGTGGCTCGGAAGTGGTCGAGGGGGCCATTAAACTGGCGCGACAAATCCAGATGGCTCGTGGGGAAACCCAGCGTCACCTGGTGATCGGCCGTTGGCAAAGTTATCATGGCATGACATTAGGCGCGTTAAGTGTTAGCGGCCGGGCCGGGCTGCGTAAACCATACGCCGATATGTTTCATGATATGCCCCACATTACCCCGCCTTACCCCTACCGCGATCCGGTCAGCGGTTTAGACGCGGCCAACCGCCTGGAAGCGGCCATTCTGGAACATGGGCCACACCATGTGGCGGCTTTCCTGGCTGAACCTATTAGCGGGGCAGGGTTGGGAGCCGTTGTGCCACCCGACGATTACTGGCCGCGCATCCGGCAAATTTGTGACCAGTATGGGGTGTTGTTGATTGCAGATGAAGTGCTGGTGGGGTTGGGACGCACGGGTCAATGGTGGGGAATCAATCATTGGCAGGTGCAACCCGACATTCTGGTGACTTCTAAGGGTTCGGCCGGGGGGTATTTCCCCTTTGGGTTTATTGCTGCCAGTGGGCGTGATGTATCGCTCATCCAGCAAAAGTTGGGGGATTTTAATCATGGGGGCACGTTTAGCCATCACGCGGTTGGGTCGGCGGCCGCCCTGGCAACGTTGCACATTCTGAAAGCAGAAAATCTGGTGCAAAATTCGGCCGTTGTGGGGCAATATCTGGGTCAAAAATTGCAACACACGCTGGCGGAACATCCTAACGTGGGGGATATTCGCGGCCGGGGGCTGTTTTGGGCCATCGAGTTTGTGCAAGACCGCGAAACGAAACAACCTTTTGCAAACGGCCGTTCCCTGGCCTGGCGCATCTGGCAACAAGCGTTTGACCGGGGCCTGGTGGTGTATTATTCCCAGGGCTGTGCCGATGGTAGCAACGGGGATTTGATTATGCTGGGGCCACCGCTCATTGTGAACCGCGAGCAGGTAGACGAAATGGTGCAGATTTTGGCTCAGGCAATTGAGGCAGCGTTGGGATGAGGCCACGACGGGTTAATGCCGCCTCTAACAATGGGTGAATTTGGTTTTGAATGGCCGGGTTGGCGTATCCAACCCAGGCCACATCGGCATGAACATCTAAGGGAGCAGCCAACAAACGCCCCTGAGGGTCTGTTACAATGACCCCGGCTTCGCGGGCAATCAATTCGGTGCAGACATCATAAGGGTGACAACAAATTCCCAGAGCCAGGCCACGTTGCGCCAGCAGGGTATCCAGATACGGCCGTAAATCCGCCACAAACCGGTCATGCCCCATCATCAGCTCATACAACTGCCCGCCGGTGCAAATGTATTGATCCTCAAAACAGTGGGTTTTGCCCCGCTGTACTGGCCCCAACGCCCCCATCACAATCTCTTCATCTATGGCAGCCAGTTCCTCCCGCGCCCCAGGGAAAAAACGGGAAATCATGGCAAACCCGTGTGCAATGGTTTGGGCACGGGACGGATGGAGGGAAAACGGCCGTTTCTCTCCCGTCAGCCGGTTATGACGCTCTGCCCAGACTCCCTGCCCACGCACCGCCCACACCACATCCGACAAATGTTGTTTCACCAGGGGGATTTCCGTTTGAATGGCTAACTCAATATCTTGCAGGTTGGTTTCGCTCCCTCTGTTGGCTGCCACCCCCGTCAAAATCCAAGCACTCCGCTTTTGATACATCAACCCCCGCGTGCCATCAATCGGGTCTACGATGATACGCCAGACGGCTTCCGATTCGGCCGTGCCCGCCGGTAATACCAGTTGCCCACCGGGGATTCCCTCGGCAATCAACACCACTGGCACATAGGGGGCAATTTCCTGCTCAAAAAAAGCCACCAACCGCTCTTCACTAACCCGGTCTACAGCATAAATCGTGTCCCCTTCCGATTCATGGGCTATCTGGGACAAACTTTCTAAAGTGGCCTGCTCACAAGCAGCCACCACTGCCTGGCGGATTTGTTCATGCAGTCGGCGCAAGGTGGGTAACAGGTTTTGTACGTCTGTCATGGGGTGTGAAATGGGGTCTTTCGGATTTTTGTGAAACGTGATGTCTTCAGATCACGTTTTACGATTGGTATTAGCTGGTCAACAATCAAATACAAACCAGCAGATGTCGTTTCGCAACCGCTGATCGTCCAGAACAAGATCACGAATTGCATCCGGTAGCTGTTCACGTTGCCATTGACACTCCAGGCAACCTGCCTTGTCCCGTTCACTCTCAACGTTGGCGGCCCGTACTGCCTTTATTGCATAGGCAGCTGCGCCTAACTCATGTGCCGCAACATGTGCTACTGCCGCCGCCTGTCCGGCTGCGTATGCTGCCTCTCTTGCAGCTTCACGTAACTCTCTGGCTGCTGCCATGGCGTGACCGGCAGCCATTCGGGCTTGCGTCATCGTGACTTCGCCACGTACCCATGCCCGAACTTGAGTGATCGCCTGGCGCGGCCGCGGATCTGAAGGTTGGATCGCCTCGAACAGGTGCAGGACGTGTTCGGCACAGGTTGCAGCCCACAGGGCGAGCATCTGATGGTTGGAGTCTGTGAGTGTCCCCCCGCGACGTATGGTGATGAACCTGGGGTCCCGCTTCTTTGGTAATATCATCCGTTAGTTTCTTATGGGTTCCCTCATTTTGCGAGGGGTGTGACAGGCATGTTTGTAGGGGTATCGAGGGGTTAAATGGTCAGGCTGTGGCCTGCAAGGCTGTTTCCAATTTGCTGGTGGTGATGCCATTTTCTTCGGTTGGAGAATCGGCCGTTTGTCGCTCGCCCGCCTCTTTGAATAACAAAGCGTTGGTGGTCGCAATTGCCACAGCCGCCGCAATTGCCAAAGCCCGTTCCACGTCCTGGTCGTCAAAATCCCCATCCAGCTTATTCAAAAACTGCATGGCTCCAATCACCTTGTCCCGAAAAACCAGTGGCACACACAATAATGAACGGGTGGTAAAGCCGGTGCGGCTGTCCACATCCCGATAATGCAACGGATGGGTGATGACATCATTGGTGTAAATAAATTTGCCTGTTTTGGCAACATGCCCCACAAACCCTTCACCCAGTGGGACAGCCATTTTGGTCAAAATGTCGGCCGGGGTGCCTACATTGGTCAAAACGCTTAACGTTTCATGGGTTTCATCTAACAGCCAGAGAGAACAGGCTTCAATGTGCCAACTGCTATGGGCTTGTTGCACAGTCAAACGCACCACTTCGTCCAGGTCTACGGCCGAAGTAATGGTGCGGGTAATATCTATCAAGGTATGCAACTCTTCTAAACGGCTGGCTAATGCCTGGTCGGCTGCCTGGAAAACACGAGCATTTTCCAGAGCAATGGCGGCGTAATCGGCCAAGAAGGAGAGCAAAAACTCATCCCGTTTGCTAAAAGAACGGTAAGCCGCCAGGTTACTCACCCCCAAAACCCCTAATGTAACTCCTCGCAACTTAAGTGGAATATACAAAATGGCACGGGCGAAGTAGTTGGTTTTGACCTTGATGCCCTGACCTGAAAAAACAGATTGGCGAATCGGCCGTCCTGTTCGTACCACCTGCATCAATTGGGAATCTGGGGCATAACTTTCGCTGCTCCGGCTATCTTCGACCACCATCTTCTCATACGTCTGCAATTGTGTACCGTTGGCATCTTGCAGCCAGATGGTGCTTTCTTCTGCTTCTGTCAGGTATTTAGCAGCTTCCAGCACCCGTTCTAACACCTTGTCCACACTCAACAGGGCGGTAATGGCCTTGCCGATGTTAAACAGGGTGGTCATTTCCTGGTTTTGTCGGCTTAATTCCACTTTGGTGCGGCGCAATTGCTCCGCCAACTCCTGTTTGTCGTGTAAGAGGCGGGTTTCAACCAAAGCACGATCAATGGTTTCTACAATTTCATCTACAGTAAATGGTTTGATGAGATAATCTTTAGCCCCCAGGCGAAACGCTTCAATGGCACTCAGTTCGGAGCCATAACCGGTCATCAACACCACTGGGGTGTTTATGCTCTCTTGTGCCATTTGCTGCAATACATCAATGCCGGTCATTTCTGGCAAGTTATAATCCAGCATTACCAAATCTGGTTTTCCCTCGCGGATAAATTTTAGGCCAGAACGGCCGTCAAAAGCATGTAACGTTTTATAACCAAACGTGGGCAACACATGTTCCGTCAGATGTTTAATGATCTCTTTGCTGTCGTCAACCACTAAAATACATTCACCACTCATAACAGTTTCTCAATCGTAACTACTTAAATTTTACTCACTGAGGGCATCAATTGATAGCTTCATTGAGATTGGAGATTAGAGATTTTCCGATCTTTAGTTTGCTTCAGCAGGCTATCAATCTATGACCTTGTACAGTGTAGAATTTCCCTCTTAAAACAGGTGCATTGGGCCTCTTGCACCTGTTTTGTCGCTCTTGTTACACCATTACCGGACACAAAGACTGCATCTATCCAGGAAAACAGCGCATAATATCAGTTTAATCGTAAATTCTTACACTTCAGATGTTGATACAGCATACATCAGATAAACAGAATCTCAATGAAATTTAGGTGAAAGATCGCCTCCACACATTCCTCTGGAGATAGGTGGTGTTTTCAGCCCAAACCTGCACAAACGACGGAGGTTAAAACATCGTCTGTCTATTGGTTGACGAAAGATCACTTTGTGTTGGAAATTATAACACCAGAGGAAATCTTGACACTTTATAGGTGCAGACTATACTCCTGTGCATGAACCGCATCATTCGTTCCCCTAAAGGTAATCAACTCCATTGTAAAGGCTGGCTGCAAGAAGCAGCGTATCGTATGTTACAAAACAACCTGGACCCGGAAGTTGCTGGGGACCCGGAAAACCTCATCGTCTACGGTGGGCGTGGCAAAGCAGCCCGAAATTGGGACGCTTTTGAGGCGATTCTTGCTTCTCTACGCGAACTGGAAAATGATGAGACGTTGCTGGTGCAAAGTGGCAAACCAGTGGCTGTTTTCCGTTCCCACCCGGATGCCCCGCGTGTTCTCATTGCCAACTCGAACATTGTGCCCCACTGGGCTACTCAGGAAAATTTTGACAAATGGGAAGCCCAAGGGTTAATGATGTATGGGCAAATGACGGCCGGTAGCTGGATTTATATTGGTACGCAGGGTATTTTGCAAGGCACGTATGAGACCTTTGCGGCGGCGGCCAAACAGGCTGGCTGGCCTTCGTTAAAAGGGAAATGGGTGTTAACGGCCGGTTTGGGAGAAATGGGAGGGGCACAGCCGTTAGCTATTACGATGAACGGCGGGGTGGGGTTGGTGGTGGAAATTGATGAGTGGCGAGCTAACCGCCGGTTGGAGCATCGGTATATTGATGAGGTGGCAGAGGATGTGGAGGAGGCGTTGCGCCGGGTGCAGCATTATGTGGCGGTGCAACAACCGCGTTCGATTGGGTTAATTGGCAATGCAGCGGCCGTTTTTCCTCAATTGTTAGAGCGTGGTTTGATTCCCGACATGGTGACAGACCAGACTTCTGCCCATGATTACCTGGCTTATTTTCCCCATCATATGAGTTTTGAGGAGGGGCGACAGTTGCGGCAAAAAGACGCGGCCCATTTTGCCCGCCTTTCGGCCGAATCTATGGCCCAACAATGTGCCGCCATGGTAGCTTTTCAAAAACGGGGAGCCATTGTGTTTGATTATGGTAATAACCTGCGGCAGCGGGCGTTTGATGAAGGGGTGAGCGAGGCGTTTAGTTATCCGGGGTTTGTGCCTGCTTATATTCGGCCGTTATTCTGCGAAGGTAAAGGGCCGTTTCGTTGGGTGGCTCTCAGTGGCGATCCAGCCGACATTTACGCCACCGACCAGGCCATCCTGGAGCTGTTCCCGCAGGATGAATCGTTACACCGTTGGATAAAGATGGCGCAGGAAAGGGTGCATTTCCAGGGGTTGCCCGCACGAATTTGTTGGTTGGGGTATGGGGAACGGCATAAAGCTGGTTTGTTGTTTAATGAGATGGTTGCTAACGGGAAGGTATCCGCCCCGATTGTTATTGGGCGTGACCACCTGGATGCTGGTTCGGTTGCCAGCCCCAATCGGGAGACGGAAGCGATGTTAGATGGCTCCGATGCCATTGGCGACTGGCCTATTTTGAATGCTATGATTAACGCAGTTAACGGGGCTACCTGGGTGAGTTTTCATCATGGGGGTGGGGTGGGGATTGGGTATAGCTTACATGCCGGGCAGGTGATTGTGGCGGATGGCACACCTGCGGCGGCGGCTCGCCTGGAACGGGTGTTGCTCTCTGACCCTGGTATGGGGGTGGTGCGGCACGTAGACGCGGGTTATGCTCGTGCGGTTGAGGTGGCGAAGGAGCGCGGGGTGAAAATCCCGATGATGAAGTATGGTGTTGATTCGACCAGAACGGCCGGGGGATGAAACGGCCGTTTTCCATGTCCTTGCTCAAGCCTTTGGCCGAACGGCCGAAAGTGAACTGGTAGACCACCTGCGGACTCAGGGGGCGTTTGTAATGGCGTTGGTGGCCGAGGTGGAGGGGCAGGTTGTGGGGCATGTTTTGTTTACGGCCGTTACCCTGGCCGCAGAAACCTCTTCCCAAGCAGTGGCCTTAGGGCCTGTGGGGGTGTTGCCCGCCTGGCAACAGCAAGGGATTGGAGGACAACTTATTCAGGCAGGGTTACAACAGTGTGGTGTGATGGGGCACACACTGGTTTTTGTTTTAGGCCACCCCACCTACTACCCCCGTTTTGGTTTTACGCCTACCCGCCCTTATGGCATTTTTTGTGTCTATCCCGTGCCAGACGACGTGTTTATGCTCATTGAACTACAACCTGGAGCCATAAACGGCCGTACCGGGATTGTTAAATACCATCCGGCATTTGATGGGGTGTAAAACCACCCCGTTCTCGGCGGTGAAATCGCCCCACTACTTTACGTAAAATAAAATTCATGTTATAGTACCCAGAGGTAAATGCCTCGTTCATCAGCGTAAGATGAACCGTTGGTGTTTTTGTATTTAGGGTAATTTGGGAGGTATTTCAATGTTACGGCAACGTTTGTTCTTTTTTCTCACGATATTTTTGGTTCTCAGCCTGCTCCTGGTGGCTTGTGAACGCTCTTTAGGTGGGGATGAAGGAGCCGCCACACCCACCATCGTCACCACTGGCGGGGAAACGGCCGTTCCCGATAGTTCTGGTGGACAAACCGATGCTCCAGCCGCCGACACACCCGCCCCCTCTATTGTCACCGAAACCCCGATTGGTGAAACCCCATCAGAAGCTACCCCAGGCAGTGAAGCTACCATCGCTCCAAGCGAAGGGGAAGCCACCCCTGGCAGTGAACCCCAGCCGACAGTAGCCCCCACAACGGCCCCGGCCGAAGGGGAAGCCCAAGCCACAACTGCCCCAGCAGAAACGGCCGTTACCCCGGCCCCCAGTGGCACCATCACCGGCCCCACCACCCACACTGTTGTCGCTGGAGATACACTTTATAAAATTGGGTTGACCTACGGTGTTTCCTGGGTACAACTGGCCCAGCTAAACAACCTGGCAAACCCAAATCGTTTAACCGTCGGGCAAGTTTTGCAGATTCCCGGCCCCTCAACCCCCACCCCCACTCCATCGCCACAAACAGAAACCACCTATGTGGTGAAAGCGGGCGACAACTTATTCCGCATTGGGCTGAACTATGGCATCAGCTGGGTGCAAATCGCCGAAGCCAACGGCATCGTCAACCCCAACCAAATTTATGTGGGTCAGACGTTAAAAATTCCGGTCAGCACCCCTGGCCCCACTCCTCAATTTACCCATCAGGTGAAGGCGGGAGAGACGTTATTCCTCATTTCGCTGCAATATGGGGTGCCCTGGACAAGAATTGCTGAGGCTAATTCTATCAGCTCGCCTTATGTTATTTACGTGGGGCAGACGTTGGTGATTCCTGGCAGTTAAAACGGGTTGTGACTTAACTGGATAAGAAACCGAGTTTTCTGGAAAAACTCGGTTTCTTTTGTTTTACCTACATGGGGGCGATAAAACTGTGCCCCACCAGGCCATCGTTGAGGGTAAACCAGGCGGTCAACCAGACACGACGCATAGTGAGGAAGGGGGCAATCGCTTCATGTTCGTTGTTGGATAACGGCCGAACCGAGTAATATCCCGCAAAAAAATCTTCCGAATACCGGCTGGATGGGTTGTGCATCAGGTTGGTGTTGAGCATGAATATAGCAATGTCATAAGATCGCCAACCTGGGCCACACAAGTCGAAGTTAAAAAAGGTGGGGTGGTTTTTATCGTCAAAATGGACACTGTGTTGGTGGAAATCACCCCCAATCGGCCCCCAACTATCGGCCGTTGAGTGTGGGTTATCCAGTAACGCCTGCAACTCTGCTCTAGCATCCGCCGCCGAAGTCACCAAAATATCCAACTCATCGGGGCGGTTATTGCCCCACAACCGTTTCATACGCTCCACAGGTTTATCCACCAAAAACTCCAGATTCATCGGTTTACGCTCAGAGTTGGTCTTAAAACCGTTAGAAGCTAAATGAATCTCAGCCATTTTGACACCACATAAATACAAATGCTCCTCGTTTTTTAAGGACATCGGTTGCCCTTTAGCCAGGCTGAACAAAGCAAAGTAACGTAACCCTTCTGGAGCCTGGACACTGCCCAAAAATGTACCGTCTCTGCGCGGAATGGGGTAAGAAACGGGCATTGCCTGTTGGTGCAAATAGTCGAGCCACTCTAATTCATATTGATAATCAGATTCCTGGCGTTCCAACCGTTTGCCATGTTGATACACCCGCACCACAAAATTTTCTCCCTTTTCCGTCACCACCCGGTAATGGTCGTTGTCTTGTGTTCGCAGGGTTTTGCTAAATAATTTGCAGGTAACAGGCCCCAGGTCATAATCTCTGTTAATCACCTGGGCTAGAGCCTCTCCGGCAATAAATGAACGGATAACTTGAATGGTTTCCACTACTCTCCTCCTGGAAGTGAACAGTTGATAGTGAACAGTGAACAGTTAATAGTGAACAGTGAACGGTGAACGGTGAACAGTGTACAGTGAACGGTAAACAGTGAATGGTGAACAGTAAACAGTAGGTTGATAGTCTACCTGATTAGGGGGTGTTTCGTCCAATTATACTGCGTAAGATTAGAGATTGGCGATTGGCGAATCTCTAATCTCCAATCTCAATGAAAACGTTAGTTTATGCCCTTTGTGAGTATAACTTGAGTGCGTGTTCGGAATGAAACTCACTAACGGCCGGGCAAGATGTTTTCGTATTTGGCAATAATTCCCAACATGATTTCATCTGCCCCGGCCCCAATGGAGAGCAGGCGGGCATCGCGGAAGTAGCGCGCCATTGGATATTCTTCGACGTATCCCATGCCACCATGAAATTGCAGGCAGGTATCGGCTACTTCGCGTACCAGGCGACCTGCTTTAAGTTTAGCCATAGACACTTCTTTGGTCATGTCCTGACCGTGAACGTATTCGCGCACGCAGTGATAGGTCAACTGGCGTAGGGCTTCCACTTCGGTGAGTAGTTCGCAAATTTTGAAGTAAATCCATTGGTTTTCAATCAAGGGACGGCCGAATGTTTTGCGCTGACGACAGTACTCAATGGTTAAACGAATGATTTTCTCCATTCCGGCGGTACTCATTAACACCCCAGCTAGTCGTTCTCGCTGGAACTGGCGCATTTGCAGCAAAAAACCCATACCTTCTTCGCCAATGCGGTTGGTTTTGGGAACTCGCAGGTTGTCGAAGGAAAGAATAGCGGTGTCGCTGCTATGGTTGCCCAATTTTTCCAGTTTGCGGCTGACGGCAAAACCGGGGGTGTTGGTGGGTACGATAATTAGGGACATGCCCTTAAAACCCCGCTCGTCGCTGGTGCGGGCCAGCAGGGTAAGAAAATCTGCCTGGGTGCCATTGGTGATCCACATTTTAGAGCCGTTAATGACATAGTCGTCTCCGTCGGAGTCGGCGCGGGTGCGAATAGCGGCCACATCGGAGCCTGCATCTGGCTCGCTGACGGCAATGGCGGAAACCAGGTCGCCAGCAATGGCGGGGGCCAGGAAGCGGCGTTTTAGCTCGTCGGAGCCAAACTCTACCAGGGCGGGGGTTGCCATGTCGGTGTGAACGGCGATGCCCATTGGCACACCAGCGCAGTGGCATCGGCCCAGTTCTTCCAGCAAGACGACGTTGTACCAGTAATCTGCGCCCCCGCCGCCGTATTCTTCGGGGTAGGAGAGGCCCAGTAGGCCCAAATTGCCCATTTTTTTGAATAGTTCGTGGGCCGGAAAGATACGTTTTTCTTCCCACTCTTCTACATAGGGGTTAATTTCGCTTTCAACAAACCGCCTAACCATCTGGCGGAAGGTTTCATGTTCGGGGGTAAAATAGAGTGACATGGTGTGTCTCCTGGGGGTTATTAGTTGTTGGTTCTCAGGTGTTGGCCTGATGATGTAAGTTGTTGAATTGGGTGATGGTGGTTTGCCAGCCTGTATCGTTTTCGCCGGGGATGAAGGGGAGATAGTAGCTGACGCGGTGGAGTAAACGGCCGTATCGCTGGTGTATTTTGTTGGGCAGTTCGGCCCAGGTGCCCGTGACAGCCAGGTTATCCAGGATGTCGTCGTTGATGAGCTTGGGCATGGCATCCCACTCTCCATTCCGTGCCAGTTTGCTCAATTGAATGGCGATGCCTTCCCAACCGTGTAGCTGGGCAATGATTTTGTAGGCGGGGGTGCTGAGGTAAAAGGAGATTTGTTGTTTGGCATGGGCCGTGGCGAAGGGTTCGATTTCACTGGGAATGGCAAAAACGGCCGTATTCAGCTTCACACTGCCTGTTTCTCGACCACTTTTTGCCAGCCCGGCCTGGATGTGGGGCATGGCATACTCTTGAAGGTATTTTACCGAGTGCAAGGCATGAATGTGTACACCTTCACACAGTTCACCCGCCAGGCGCAACATCTGTTCATTTACCGCAGCGATGTAGATGGGGATGTGCGGCCAGTTGTGTGGCCCAGGGCTAAAGAAGGGGGTCATCAGCTTCAAATTGAAAAATTCCCCTTCAAAATATAACGGGGTGCCATGTTGCCAGCAATCCCAGAAGGCTCGCATGGCCTGGATGGTTTCGCGCAGTTGTTTGACTGGTTTTTCCCAACGTGCCCCCAGGCGTAACACGTTGTGTGCCCGCACCTGGGTGCCCAAACCCAGGATAAACCGCCCCTGGCTGTAGCGGGCTAAGTCCCAGGCAATTTGCGCCAGGATGGCCGGGGAACGGGGGAATGCCACAGCGATACCGGTGCCAAGTGTTAGCCGTTGGGTGTGTTCGGCTGCCAGCAGGAGGGGAAAGAAGGGGTCGTGGTTGGTTTCGGCCGTCCATAACCCATCAAAACCGAGGGATTCGGCCGTTTTGGCATAGTGAACCATCTGGTGCAGATCGTGAGTTAATAAGGTGACATCAAATTTCATGGGGGAATCCTTTGCAAAAACGGGCCAGAGGGTGATGGGGGGATTCGGCCGTTTTTATGCGTACACAACCCAGAAGTTTATCCTAATCTGCTTCATCTGGGCAATTTTGCGTTGGATGATTCAGTAGCCGCGATTTCCAAATCGCG
>CAZPEJ010000048.1:10997-15756 GCA_964585465.1 uncultured Ardenticatenaceae bacterium | reverse complement strand
AGTATAACAACCTGGTTCAGTTCTATGCCTTTGTGGCAACCTGTCAGGCTTGCGGCCGACTAAACCCTAATCGCCGCATCAGCCGCCGATAAAAATACCCTGGTGTTTCCACACGGGCAAAATAAGAGACATGTTCATGTTTCCGCACCACCACCACATCCCCATCTTCCAACGAAGCCCCTTCTTGCCCGTCCGCCATCAGCACCGCTTCGTGCGCCATGTGAACCTGAATGGCAATCTCCGCTTCTTCGTGCAACACCAGGGCACGATCCAGGCTGAGATGGGCCGCAACAGGCACAACCACAAAGTTTTGCAGTTGCGGCGGCAGCAGGGGGCCGCCGGAAGCCATCGAGTAGGCAGTAGAACCGGTAGGGGTGGCAACAATCAAGGCATCGGCGGTATAGGTGGTGACCAGGTCACCATCCACCCGCAAGTTGAGCCGCAACACCCGCGCCTGCCGCCCCCGCCCCACCACAATATCATTCAGGGCAGTGAAGTGGGAGGTGACCTCTTTTCGGCCGTTTTTCCGCAAAGACGCTTGTAACATCAAACGGGTTTCCAGCCAATAATCTCCATTTAACACCTTCGTCAGCCGATCCTGCCAATCATTGGGCTGGGCTTCGCTGAGAAACCCCACTTTGCCCAAATTGACCCCAAAAACAGGCACTCGATAAGGCACACACAGCCGGGCCGCCAGCAAGGTAGAACCATCCCCACCCAGCACCACCACCAGGGAACTTTGAGCCAGGTGTTTTTGGATGTCTGCCTCTTCATCGGTGCGAGCCACCCAGGTGTGAATGGATTGTTGCTGCAACCAGGCGGCAATTTCGGCCGTTAACGGTTCAGCCGCAGCAATTTTGGGGTGGTAGAGCAAACCAATAATGTTCATATGGGGTAACTATTTCTGCAAATAAGCTACCAATTCAGCCAACGGAACGGCCGTTTGTCCTTCACCATCTAACGGCCGTACCGATGCCACACCCTGGGCCAATTCCGATTCACCCAAAATGATCACCTGTTTCACATGGTGTTTATTCGCCTCGCGCATCTGGCTTTTCAGGCTGCGTTTCTCGCGGGCAAAAGCCAGCCGCGTCCCAATCCCTACCTCACGCAAAGCAAACGCCAGCTTCACAGCCGCCGTTTTGGTCTCGCCACCAAAGTGCGCCACCAACACAGCAGGGGTCGGAGGGGCCGGGGGGTGTACCCCTTGCTCCTTCAACCCCAAAATAATGCG
This sequence comes from uncultured Ardenticatenaceae bacterium, assembly GCA_964585465.1. Taxonomy (GTDB): domain Bacteria; phylum Chloroflexota; class Anaerolineae; order Promineifilales; family Promineifilaceae; genus CAZPEJ01. The sequence continues at coordinate 14,522 of CAZPEJ010000048.1, read as the reverse complement.
CTCGATGCCACTGCCAAACCCCACCCCAGGGGTTGGCAACCCGCCAATATCCTCAGCCAGGCCATCATAACGCCCACCACCACAAACGGCCGCTTGCGCCCCAATACCCTGCGCCCACACTTCAAAAACCGTTTTGGTGTAATAATCAATGCCCCGCACCAGGCGAAAATTGATAGTATAGGATTGCCCTAACGCATCCAACAAACCACACAGTTCAGCAAAATGTTGCCGACAATCGTCACACAAATAATCTTTAATGTGTGGCCCGGCCGCCAACAATTCATCCATCCCTGGCTCTTTGCTATCCAGCACTCGCAGGGGGTTTTTGCCCAGGCGTTCTTTGTCAATCGCCGCCAGCCTATCCAGATGTTGCCCTAAATAGGTTTTTAACGCCACCACATAAACAGGTTTACACGTTTTACAACCTGTGCTGTTTAGCTGAAAGGTCAACCCTTTATACCCCAAAGTTTTATACAGGTTCATCGCCAACATCATCACTTCCAGATCGGCCGCCGGGTCTGTTTCGTTCAAAATTTCGGCATTAACCTGGTTGTGTTGGCGAAAACGCCCAGCTTGCGGCCGTTCGCGGCGAAAGCCAGGGCCAATGGTGAACAGTTTGACGGGTTGCGGCCAGCTGCCCATACCGTTTTCAATGTAAGCCCGCACAAAACTAGCAGTAAATTCGGGGCGCAAGGTAATACTTTCTTGTTCCGACTCCTGAATGGTATACATCTCTTTTTGCACAAAAAAGTCGGAACCAGTACCCACCCCTCGTTCAAACAAAGCGGTGTCTTCTAAAATAGGGGTGTCCAGCCGTTCAAAACCGTAACAGCGAGCTAACGAAATAGCCGTGGAAATAACCAGTTCCCAGTAGTGTTGGTCTTCTGGTAATACATCCTGAAATCCTTTGAGTCGTTGAATGGGTGTGGCAGACAAAAAAACCTCCGATAACTGTATTGGTAACTACTCAGTGAGCGTCCAGAAATGAGTTCGTCGTAACAACTTTAGTCGTATGTTCTAGCAGCCTGTCGGCGAACGGCCGAATAACACACAGGTCACGCGGATGGAACGGATGCACGCGGATAAGGGTAGAGAAAAAAATCCGCGAAAACCCGTCAAACCTGCGTCATCCGCGTTCCATTGCGACTTTTCCGACAAACTGCTAAAGCAGTTGCATCAGGTGTTAATTATAGCCACGAACGGCCGTATTCAGCCAGTAACCCATTTTGTGAAATTCCCGATAACCACCTGTTGAACACAACCAGAAGGCGCGTATAATTTAGCCATGTTCAACCTTCAGCAAATTCTCATTCGTCATTTCGTGCGGGAAATCCGTACCGCCTACGACAACATGTATAGCATTATGGAACCCAACTATGCCAATATGTTGGAGTGGGCTGGTAGCCTGGCATTGGAGTATATCGCCAATACCGATGCCCTGTATCACAATGTAGACCATACCATCATGGTTACGATGGTGGGGCAAACGCTGTTGCGAGGGAAACACCTCTCGGAGGGTGGGGTGTTGCCCAGAGATTGGGTACATTTTGTGATGGCGTTGCTTTGCCACGATATTGGTTACATCAAAGGAGCGTGCCGGGCGGACGGAGACGGCCGTTATGCCACCGGCATTGGCGAGGCTACCGTCGAAATCCCCAGAGAAGGCACCGATGCTTTGTTGGCCCCCTACCATGTTGACCGCAGCCAGATGTTTATCCGCGAACGGTTTGGTGGCAGATTGCTGATGGATATTGATGTAGAAACCATTTGCTCCTACATCGAAATGACCCGTTTTCCCATTCCCGAAGGGGAGTTCTACCGCGACACACAAGGGTTTCATGGGCTGGTCAGATCGGCCGATTTTATTGGGCAGTTAGGCGACCCCGACTATTTGCGGAAAGTGCCCGCCCTGTTTTATGAATTTGAGGAAACCGGGCAAAACGTTCGTAATGGATATAAAAGTCCTGTGGATATGCGAAGAAACTACACCACTTTTTATTGGAATGTGGTTCGGCCGTACATCCAACACGCTTTAGGGTATCTACGAATTACCCAGGAAGGCAAACAGTGGATTGCTAACCTGCACTCCCACGTTTTTGATGTAGAGCATAACGAAGCTACCACAACGGTTGGCCCCTAAAGATGGGAGATTGGGGATTGGAGATTGGTCAATCTCTAATCTCCTCCCACAACCATGGCGTTTCCAAAAATCTACCAATGCGATAGCCCACATTGTCGCTTTCGTTTTCCCGTGACTGAGTCTGGGCTGGTTGTGAACCAATGCCCGCGCTGCGGCGCGCCCACGCACGAGGTAGACGCTCCTTTTATCAGCCACACCGCCCCTGACCTCTCGTTTCCGGCCGCCGGGCCGGTGGTAGAAGTGTTGTTAGATAATATCCGCAGTGTCTACAATGTAGGTTCTATGTTTAGAACGGCCGATGCTGCCGGTATCCGTTTTATGCACCTGTGCGGCATGACATCCCCCCCCACCCATCACAAAATCCCCAAAACAGCCCTGGGTGCCGAAAAAACAGTGCCCTGGTGTTACTACCCCAACGGCGTGGAAACGGCCGTTTCCCTGAAACAACAAGGGTATCGGCTGTGGGCCATTGAGGGGGGCGAAACGGCCGAACCTCTCTTCAGCCAAACAACTGATCTGGCTGGCCCACCCATTGTTCTGGTGGTAGGCAACGAAGTGGTTGGGGTAGACCCCCACCTCTTACAGCAGTGCGAACGAGTGTTATGGATTCCCATGCAAGGGTTAAAACATTCCCTCAACGTGGCAATTGCCTTTGGTATTGCCGTTTACACCTTACGTTACGCCCTTAGGTTACAACCTGGAATAGGGTAAAAAAGAGATTGGAGATTAGAGATGATGTATCAGATACACATGGGAGAAACGGCCGAAACACCTCTGGGGCGCATCTGGGTGGCAGCTTCTGAGCAGGGGTTGGTGGCGGTGTCGCTCTGGCACGAACAAGCTGCGTTTGTGGCGGATGTAAAAAAATTGACGGGCGTAGAGCCGCTTTACGACACGGAAAGGGTGCAACCGTACACAACCCAAATTGAGGCTTATTTGCACAAACAGCGACAAACGTTTGATTTTCCCATTGATTGGTCGGTTCTGACGGCCTTCCAAACCACCGTATTACACCAGGTGGCGGCCATCCCCTATGGTCACACCCTCACCTATCGGGATGTAGCGCAACAAATCGGCCAGCCAACGGCCGTTCGTGCCGTCGGCCGGGCCAATGCCACCAACCCCATGCCCCTGGTCATTCCCTGTCACCGCGTGTTGGGCGCAGATGGCAAACTACACGGCTATTCGGCCCCAGGCGGGCTGGAAACAAAAGCGTGGTTGTTGCGAATGGAAGGAAGCTGGCTCATTTGACGCAACTGATGTTACGTAGCACGGGGTTAAAGCCCCGTGCTACCAAACAACGCCCTGTAAACAGGGCTTTAGCAGGTGCCTGAAAAGCTGGCTTTAGCCAGCGTCGTTTATAGCGCGGTTATTGATAACCGCGC
>CAZPEJ010000048.1:0-10897 GCA_964585465.1 uncultured Ardenticatenaceae bacterium | reverse complement strand
CACCGCCAAAGGAAAAGCATCCACCACTCCATGCGGGGTTGCAATCGGCAGGCGAGCAGTAGCATCGGCGATGTCATAGAGGCCGAGGAAAAGGGTGTAACGGCCGTTTGCCACCTCCGACGGAATAAGTACCCCATGATTATCCACCACCACCTGCCCCGGCTGCCAGGTAGTTGTAATGGCTAACCCACCACCTGGTTCGTTATCCCGCTGCGCCACCAGCCGCCCCGATTCATCAACCAGGTGCAAAAATATCTTGTATCGCTGGGTCAACAGTTCGGCCGTTTGCCAGAACAGCGTCACCTGCACAATATCCCCCGGCCGCAACCTATCCGCCAGCAACGTATATCCGTTCAGGGTAATGGCCGGGCCAAAAGGCAGAGAAACGGCCGTTTCCATCTCCACCGTCCCCGCCGCAGGCACCGCATAGGTGACAAAACGTACATCCCCCACCCACTCTTCCCTGGCTTTGAAAGTGTGGCTATCCAGCCAACGCTCCACCAGCCGCTGCGGGTCGCGCTGTGTTTCCCCCCAGAAAATGGCATACAGCCGATCATGTTGCGCCGCAATTTCGGTTAACGAGGTCTCAAGGTCATTTGCATCTGGGCGGCCCTTGGGCAAGGGGTAAACAGGTGCGCCAGTGCGGTGGTAATAGGTAAACACCTCCCACTGGTTAGGCGCATTGAGAATAATGCCTGCGTTGGGGTAGTTTTCTGCGGCAATGCGGGCGGCCATGCTGCGGTAATCAGCGCGGGCATAAGCTGGCTGGTTGTACAGATTATTTAAGGAACGGCCGTTTCCCCACAACACCAACCCCAATCCCAGTAACGGCAGCGCGTGAACCCAGGTTAAACGGCCGTTGCGCGGCCACCAGCCCATCCATAACAAAGTAAAAGGGGGGATGACAATTACCAAAAACTTAAAATAGGCGGGTTGAGTGCTGCCAGCCGCAAAGAGAAACAACAATGGGGCGGCAATGGCAAAAAACAGGGGCAGACGATAACGGGAAACGGCCGTTCCCCACACCACCAACAGCCCCACCGCCAACATCGGCCCAACCACCTCGGCCCGCTGCACCGTTGCCCCAAACGCCAGCCATTGCCCCACCGCTACCAAAAATTCCCCGATGGGTGGGCGTGTTTCGGGGATGCCCCCACCCAACTGCCGCAGGAAAATGGGCAACCAGGGTAAATAGAGGCAAAACGCCACCCCCAGGCTAACAAACCACCTGCCACTCTTCAGGTTCGTCGTTCCTGTTTCAGTGGGCGCAACCCCCACCAACCTGGAAAATACCCAAAATGCCTGGGCCAACACAACAGCCGGAAACACATAATGGGTATACAAACCGGCCGCTACCGCCAGGGTATACCCCGGCAACAACCACCTGGCCCGGCCGCCCAAACCAGACAACCAGCACACCAGCAGCCAGGTTGACAGGGTGGCAAATAACGCCAACAGGGCATACATGCGGGTTTCCTGGCTGTAATAGACGAGGGCGGGGGAAACGGCCGTTAATCCCCCCCCTGCCACCGCTACCCACCTCCCCCCCCAACGCCTGCCCAGGGCACAGGTCAACACCACCGTGCCAACACCAGCAAAAGCAGAAAACGCCCGCAGACTAAACTCGCTTTCACCAGCCAAAGTGCGCCAGCCGTGCAACAGCAGGTAATAGAGTGGTGGGTGAATGTCGCTGGCTGTACCAGCAATAATCAGGGGAATCGGCCGTTCGCTGAGGCGGGCACTGTTCCCTTCATCATTCCAAAAGGATTGCACCGCCAGGTGGTGAAAACGTAACCCGGTTGCCAGCAGCAAGATAAAAATCACGCCCCAAAGGTGGGCACGTTGGGCAAACCAGGTAACAAGGTTGGAGGGATTACGCATCATGGGGAGTAGACATTTGAGACCAGGAGGTTTCCGTTTTTTTGAATTGCAACACACCCGGCACTTCTGCCAATACCACGTCAATGGGCACTAAACGGCCGATAGTGACATACACCTCTCCCTCTTTCACCGGGGTACTGGTACGTCGCTCCTCAAACTGCTGCCACTTTTCTGCAAACCAGGCGCGGGTTTTTTCCATCGGCAGGCAAAATAAACGGCCGTTTTCCACAAAGTAGTAAAACAACCACTCGGCTCTGGTGTAGAGAAAACAGCCGGGTGTACCACGCGACTCATTACTCACCGTTTCAAAGAAAAAGTTGCCCGTTTGGTGATACCGATCCCCCTTAATTTCCACTGGAATCACCCGCAACCGATCTTTTTCCGCCACCGTCCACAGCAAATCCACATCATGCTGCTGGTAAGCCGGGTCATCTTCCACATTGTGAACAGCCACCGTGATAGACCAATGGGTTTCCAGAAAACGTGTGATGTCCAAAGCGGCCGTTTTTGCCACTTCAGTGGTATAGGTCATCCGGTGCTGCTTCAGCTTTTTCGACACCCCATTAGTATAACAACATCACCCACTGGCACAATAAAACCCCAAAGACACCAGGCTCTTTGGGGTTAAACAGGGCGTGAAACGTGAAATTTCACACTTCACGTTTTACGCTTCACGCTTCACGCTTCACGCTTCACCTTATTCCAAATCAAACTGATAGATATTGATCAACTCCGTGCCTCCGGTTGGATCCACCGAGAAACCAACCACCTCCGGCCGGGCGGCGGCCACAATGAGGCGCAAGAAGGCCGGGATAACTGGAACTTCACGCGAGAAGATACGTTGGGCTTCCTTGTGGGCTTCTTCATACTCGGCTGTGCCCGGCAACGAGCTAAGTGCCTGGTTGCAGGCAGCATCGAACTCTGGGTTGCTCCAGCCGGTGTTGCCGCTATTGCCCCAACCACCCAACCCTTCTTCCTCTGGGCCAGTGATATTTTCCGTCAGGTACAGGTTACAACTGGGTTGTACCGCGCTCACCCAGGCAAATTCACCCAGGTCATATTGACGGCCGAATAACGGCCCATCTGGCCCATCGGCAAACCACTCATTGGCAGGCAGGTAATACAACTCCACATCAATACCACACACGGTCATATTTTCTTTGAAAATTTGGGTCATCTGCTGCCGCATCTCGTTACCAGTGGTCGTGCCCAGCGTAACGTGGAACGGCGTACCACTGGCCGGGTCTTCCCGAATACCATCCCCATCACTATCCACATACCCCACCTCGTCCAGCAAGGCATTACCCTGGTCGGGGTCAAACGGGTATTCTGTTAGCCCATCTTCCGGGTAAAGCGGGTGAACGGTGGGGATGTAGGTGTGAATGACCTCGGAACGGCCGAACAGGATGTTATCCACCATGCTTTGTCGGTCAGTACACATGGTCATGGCCTGGCGCACCCGCACATCTTCAAACCAGTCGGGCCGCCAACCAGCTTCACCCTGGGCCACATCGTCTCCGTAATTGTAGGAGTTGATGCCAAAATCAATATGCTCAAACACAGTGCCAGTCTGGAAATAGGGCACTAACAACCCACTGGTCTCGGCTTCAATCAAGAAGGGAGATTGGCTACTGTCCAGGCCATCCTGGGTGCCAATGTCGCACTGCCCAGAGAGCAGTTGCGCCAGCAGTTGGTTGGTGTCGGGGATAAATTTGTAGGTAACAGCATCCAGATAGGGTAATCCTTCTACCTGGCGGTAAAAGTATTCGTTCCGTTCCAGGCGAATGCTATCCCCAGCTATCCACTCCACCAGCTTAAACGGGCCATCCCCAACAGGAGCGCGGGCTGATTCGGGGGTTTCCAGCAGTTCGGCCGGGGTGAATCCACCCAGGGTGTGGCGCGGCAAGGCGGGAAAGACGTTGGTAAAGTAGGTGGGATCCATAAAACCGGGGATGCCTGTCCAGCGCAGACCCAAATCGCTGGTCGTTTCATAACTAGCGGTGCGGTCTATCAAAAACTTGCCACTGGGGGTGTCGGGGTGGGAAGCCAGTTCAAAACTAAAGAGGGAGTCATCGGCCGTTACCGGGACTCCATCTGACCAGACGCGGGGTTTGAGGGTGAAATCGGCCGACAACTGATTCATAGTGATGGGTGCGCCATCATATGTCACAGTTTCGCCTGCACTATTCAAGACAGAAATGCCTGCTGTCAGGGTGATGACGTTGCCGCCTGCATCTAGAATCGTATCCCCTTCTTGTACCTCTACGGCTGTTACCACCGCGTCCCCATCCGCCAGGCTGGGGATTTTTTCGATGCCTCGTGCCTGATAATCATAGGAAAGGGTAGTGACATCGGTCTCGAACAGGGCTACTAAAACGGCTGCTGAAGCCAACATACTGGTGCCATAGTTATACAAACTGTCTGGTTCCTGGGCCATACAAACAATCAAATGTTTGGGTTCGGCGGTTGTTTCGGTGGGAACGGCCGTTACCTCCAATGTAACAGGCACTTCCACCAGACGGGTAATCTCCACTGGCGTTCCTTCAATGGTAATGGTTTCCACCGTCATGCGGGTCACTTCCACTATCTGGGGGTCACCCGGCCCCTGGCAAGCAGCCAGCAACAAAGTCCCAGCCAGAGCGAATACAGCCAACAAATTCCAACGTTGTCGGATTGACATAAGTTCTTCCTCCACAAATCAAAGGGGTTTGGTAACTGTCCTGAAAACGTGAACAATTACGAGTTTTATAAAATGTACTTCGGCCAAAGTTACATTTTGATTATATTTTAGTTTCTTTTAAGTGTCAATATAGTGACATTTTGGGTTTCTGGTTTCTAACTTTGAGTTCCAAGTTTTGAGTTTCAGGGTTGATTAAGTGGCAGGTTTAATCAATGGCCCGGTGGGTCATCGCTCTGTCCCGCCTTTGTCGGCTATAATTGCCCAATGCAATCTTTGATATTACCTGCTGCGACATTACCCTGGCCGGTGGATTGGACGGCCGTTTTTGGGCAATCGGCCCCGCTTTTGGTGGAAATTGGTTTTGGTGGGGGAGAGTTTCTCTGGCATTTGCGGCAGAAACGGCCGAATTGTAACCTGTTGGGGGTGGAAATTGCCCTGCCTTCGTTGCGGAAAGCGGAAAAACGGTTTGCCGCTTCGCCCCAGGTGCGGCTGATTCACAGCGAGGCTCTGTCTCTGTTGTGGCTCTATTTCGCCCCCCAAACCATTCAAGGGCTTTATCTCAACTTCCCCGACCCCTGGCCCCGCCACCACCACCGTCGCCTGATTAACGGCCGTTTCCTTCACCTGGCTGCTACCCGGCTGGCTGCGGGGGCCACCTTGTACATGGCAACCGATATTGCTGACTACGCCGAAGCCATTGCCGTCAGTCTGGCAGACACCCCCTACTTCACCAATTACCACCCCACGCCGTTTGTGACGGAGGATCACGAACGGCCGATTACCAAATATGAACGGCTGGCGCAACAAAACGGCCGAACTTGCCACTACTTCCACTGGCAACGCAACCACACCCCGGCCGCAAACCCGTTTGTGAATCCGCTGGAATCACCCGCTTTCCGCCTTCATATATCAGGAGACTTGCTTATGCCCCATGTTATTTTTCGTTCGCCACTTAGTTTGGACGAAATCGGCCGTCGGTTTGCTCCCTTCCGCGCCGATACGGCCGAAATTCATGTCCGTTTTCTGGAAATGTTCCAATCTCGTCACGATGGCAAACTGGTTTTAGAAACCTTTGTCAAAGAAGAGCCGCTGGAGCAGCGTGTTGGCATTGCCCTGGAACCCCACAGCGCAGGCAACTACATCATGAACTTACGCGAAATAGGTTTCCCCCGCCCCACTCCAGGCATCCGTTTTGCCATCCAACAACTGGCTCAATGGCTGATAACGTTGCATCCTGAGATAGAGATTGAGCGAAGTAGTGTACCGATTGAAACGTGAAACGTGAGGGGAGATTTTAACCACAGATGGTACGGAGATGACGGGTGAATGCGGATTTTTGATTTTTTCTCCCCCTGCGCGAGAAATTCTCATCGCTGCCAGCTAACGGTGCCGGAGAGGGCCAGGCCAGCCATGACTAGCGCAGTGCCCACACCATCAAACCAGTGAATCGGCTCACCCAATAAAACAACGGCCAATAAATATCCGGCGATGGGCGTAATAAACAGCCAATTGCTGGCGCGTAGTGGGTCGCGCCGCACCAGATAAAACCAGATAATCATCGCCCCGATGGAAACGGCAAAGATGCTCCACAACAAGGCCAGGGTAACGGTAAGAGTCAACTGAACAGGTTTTCCGTCGTTTAACCACCAGGTAAAAGGGAGGAGTAACAACAATCCCCAGCTAATTTGCCAGCTATTGACCACCACAGAAGGCAAGGTGAGTTTGGCCCATTTGGCGTAGACGCTGCCGAATGAGTTCATGACGGTGGCAAAAATGACCAGGGCGATGCCGTAGGGAACGGCCGTTTGCATATTCACCGTTGGCACCATCACAAACGCCAACCCCATCACCGAAAGCCCCATGCCACCCCACTCACGCGGCAATACCTGTCGTTCCAGCCAAACGGCCGATAACAAGGCCACCAAAAACGGCCCGGTGGCAATCAACAACTGATACAACCCGGCTGGCACTACCCGCAAAGCCAGCCAACTAGCCCCCAAAAAACAAGTGCTATTGGTAAACCCCAACACCGCCAGATGCCCCCACTCCCGCCCCACCGGCAACCGATGGCCCCGCCGCAACACATAGCTATAGAACAACAACAACCCCATCGCCACCAAAAACCGCAAACTCAAAATCGTCAGCGGCGCACTCTCACGGCCGATAAATTTGGCAGAGATGGTAGCCGAAGCCCAGAGTAGAGAGAAAAGTAAACCAAGTAATGTATCCATAGGTGGGAAGTGAACGGTGGACAGTGGGAGGTGAACAGTGAACGGTGAACAGTGAACGGTAAACAGTAAACGGTGAACAGTGAACAGTATTCAGTACTCAGTATTCAGTACTCAGTGATCAGTTTCAGCCCTGTTTACAGGGCGTTGTTTCTAGCACGGTGGCTTTAGCCCCGTGCCCAGTTTCAGCCCTGTTTACAGGGCGTTGTTTTTAGCACGGCGGCTTCAGCCCCGTGCCCCCAGTTTCAGCCCTGTTTACAGAGCGTTGTTCCTAGCACGGCGGCTTCAGCCCCGTGCCCCAATTTCCGCCCCGTGCCTGCCGTACCAAGATTTTGCTGCCAGGGGCAATTGTAATATAGTGTGACAGTAATAACGAATGTCAACCAACAACTTCAGGCGTGCGATGTTTTATCCTGAAGTAAGGTTTTCTCTTCTCTTTGCGCCTTTGCGGTGAATCGTTACCACACGTCTAAAAAATTACCGAAGTACGATGTTAGAAAATTACCCTTCCCTCCTGGTGACAAAGTTATACATCCCTCGTCTGCGTTCTAACCACGTCTCGCGGGCGGCTTTGCTGGCAACACTGGGCAACATAACAGAGTACAAACTGGTGTTGGTGGCAGCGGCAGCGGGTTTTGGCAAAACCACCTTGCTGGCGGATTGGAGCCAGCAACAGACCGGCGTGTGTTGGGTGTCACTGGACGAGGGGGATAATGAGCCAGTGCGTTTCTTCTCCTATCTCATTGCGGCCGTTCAAACCCTTCGCCCACACATCGGCCAGGAGCTTTTGATGGTTTTGCAATCGTCCCAGCCACCACCCCTGCAAAATGTCCTGCACAGCCTGGTCAATCAACTGGCCGCCAACCCGGCCCGTTTAACCTGGGTGCTAGACGATTACCATGTAATTGAAAACCAGGCCATTCACGGGGCAATGGCTCTTTTGTTGGAACGCCTACCCCCCCAGCACACCATTGTGCTGCTCACCCGCGCCGACCCGCCTTTGCCGTTGGGACGGCTGCGGGCCAGGAATGAGTTATTAGAAGTGCGAGCGGCAACTTTGCGGTTTTCGGCCGTTGAGATTGAACAATTTCTCAACCACACCATGCACCTGACCCTCTCGCCGGAAGCCATTGTTGCCCTGGATGCCCGCACTGAAGGGTGGATTGCCGGGTTGCAACTGGCGGCGATTGCGTTGCAAACGGTGGCACAAGAGGCAGAAACTTTTATTCAGCAATTTACCGGCAGCCATCGGTTTGTGTTGGAGTATTTGTTAGAAGAGGTGTTGGCGCGGCAACCGGAAGCCGTGCGCCGCTTTTTGTTGCAGACGGCTTTTTTGCGCCGTTTGAATAGTGAGTTGTGCGAAACGGTGATGGCGGAAGGAAACGGCCGTTTTATGCTCGAATACCTGGAGAAAAACAACCTGTTCCTGGTACCCCTGGATCACGGCCGTTACTGGTACCGCTACCACCACCTCTTTGCCGACCTGTTACAAGCTCACCTCCAGGCAGAAAACCCCACCCTGTTGCCAGAACTTCATCGCCGCGCCGCCCGATGGCACGCCCAAAACAACCTGCCCGAAGAAGCTGTTTTATATGCCCTGGCCGGGCAAGATTTTCACCAGGCAGCCCAATGGATATTAGGGCCAGCCGCCCAGGTGATGCGGCGCGGCGAAGTGATGACCCTGTTGGAGTGGTATCGTGTTTTTCCGCCCGCCATTGTGGCGTTATACCCCCGTCTGGCTTTGCAATTTGGTATGGCGTTTGCCTTAAACGGCCGTTGGCAGGAAGCAGAAACTTTGTTGGCGGTGGTAGCCAGCGAAAACAGCCAGGTGCCTGCGGAAGAAACATTGTTACTCACCTATCTGGTAGCGGGTTATCAACAGGATGTGGGGCGATTAACGGCCGTAATCAACCAAATGTTAAGCCAGCCTGACCTGGATCGTAAAACCAAATTGACCCTGGCCTTGATTTTTAACCTCAAGGGAGAGTTGCAAATCGCCTGCCGCCTGCTGGCAGAGTCGCAAGCAGCCAGCGAACAAGAAGGGGATAGGTTGTTAGCCCTGACAGCCCTCTTTCATCAATGCCTGGCGCAAGTGTATCAAGGTCATTTGCACACCACCCATCAACTAAGCCATCAGGCGTTGCAACAGGCACACCACCTGGGCGGCCCGGCCCTGCTGATGGTCAGTTTTGCCCATGCCGCTTTAAGCAGGGTATACATCGAGTGGAATGAACTGGAAAAGGCAACGGAGCATTTGCAGCAGGCCATTCACGCCAGCGAACTCAATGGGCTGGTAACGGGAATGGTGTCTAGTTGCACCATGATGTTGGCTGAAGTGAAACAGGCACAGGGGGATGCGGCTGCGGCTCACGAAACAGCACAAAAAGCGTTGCGGGCTGCGGAACAGTATGACCCGGCCGCAGAAGTAAACTGGTTAAGGGTGTATCAGGCCAGGATATGGTTAAACCAGGGAAATTCGGCCGTTTTCACCCATTGGCTCCCCACCACCCACCAACCACTCCCGCTTTCTATGTTCTACACCACCCAGGTGCAACAAGTGACCCTGGCACGGGCGTGGCTGGCACAGTGCAAAACAGAACAGGCGATTCCGATGTTGCTGCAATTAACCACCGAACCACCCCATCTGTTTACCGTCGAAGCGTTGGTTTTGTTGGCGTTGGCGCGGCAAAACCAGGCAGATAGTGTTCATGCCCTGTTGACATTGGAACAGGCTTTGACATTGGGCGAACAGGAGAATCGTATCCGGGTGTTCCTGGACTTGGGGCAACCAATGGTCAAATTATTAACCCGTTTCTGCCAGGAACACCCCCAACACCGATTTGCCCGCCAGTTGTTAACGGGTCTGTCGGCTCAGTGGGTTTCGGAAACGGCCGTTGAGCCATTTAGCGAACGAGAGCGTGAGGTATTACGCCTGATTATGGCAGGTTACTCCAATGAAGAAATTGCCCAAACCTTAACCGTCGCCCTCAGCACCGTCAAATGGTACATCAACACTCTCTACAGCAAACTCCACGTCAAAACCCGCAGCCAGGCCATCGTGCGCGCCCGCGAGATTTTGGGGGAAAGCGGGAAGCAGTAAACAGTAAGCAGTAAACAGTAAGCAGTAAACAGTAAACAGTGGACAGTGGACAGTTCACTGTTTACTGTCCACTGTTTACTATCCACTGCACCCCACCCCCTCCCACCCCCCTTTCCCACCCCCAGGTGGGTCACATCCACCCTTGAAACTGGTAAATTGTTCTGAACATAAATCGTTCAGGAGATGATGATGGGTACATGTTTATGCCTCTAATTTGGACATCGCCCGGTTGGAACTGTTAAAACAACAAGTAGAGGAGGCTGAAAAACGGCCGATTTGAAATACCATGAACTATTACCAGATTTGTATTAAAGATTACCTGGATCACCGGTTCGCTGCCTGGTTTGGCACCTTCACCCTGCAACATACGGCCGATGGCAACACCTTGTTAATTGGCCCCGTGTGTGACCAGGCAGCTCTTTATGGGGCCATCGAACGCTGCCGTGACCTGGGTTTAACCTTAATTTCTCTCCAATCGGTTGAAACCCCCATTCAAAAAGCTGACAGCGAATGCTGACGGCTGATAACCCAAAAAGGAAACCAAAATGAGTCAAATAATTCGTGTGGAAGAATCGTTATTAATCAATGCCCGGCCGGAGTTGTTGTATGCCATTTTGTCAGATTATCGGGTAGGGCACCCGGCCATTTTGCCAACGCGCTACTTTACCGGGCTGGTGGTGGAAAAGGGCGGGCAAGGGGCAGGCACAGTCGTGCGCGGCGGGCTAAAGCTGTTTGGCACCGAGTACACCTTTCACCAACTGGTGAGCGAGCCGGAGCCGGGGCGAGTGCTGTTAGAAACAGATATTGAAACGGGGCAATGGACAACTTTTACCTTTGAACCGCGCAACGAGGGGACACAAACCTTCCTCACCATCACCAGCGAGTTCCCCCGCACACCTGGCATTGCCGGGTGGCTGGAACCCTGGCTAAAACCGATGATTATTCGGCCGATTTACCGCGAAGAGTTGCAGCAGTTGGCGGCCTATGCCCAGGAGAAAAAGGTAGCCT
>CAZPEJ010000047.1:14000-15823 GCA_964585465.1 uncultured Ardenticatenaceae bacterium | reverse complement strand
CCAGAAAACCACCACCTCCACCCTGCCCACTGTATCATTTACCACTCCAACAGTTTGCAAAACTTCATTGGGGTAAGCAACAGCCTCGCCATTTAACACCACCGTCGTGACGCGGGCCATTGCAGGTAGCTGGTCTGGTGTTTCCCCCTCAAACAAAAAAGGGGAACGAGTGATGTTGTCGTACCCAATGTAGGGGTTTTGCCCATACTGCCTGGAGTAACCAGTCTCCCGCGAAAGCACCTGGGCCTGGGGAAATTTTTCCTGCGCTTCAGCCCAACTGATGATAGTGGCAGGCAAAAAGGTAAGGCGGGTGCCGGTGAGTTCACCAATAACGGCCTCACCACTGGCTTGTTGCCACCAGCTTTCTGTCTGTCGGTCATACATCAACAGGTTACTAAACCGCAACCGCCCCGTTGTGCCAAAGTCTAACGGTTGGTTGTTGACGGTTGCATCAAAAACAATGGCGGTATTACACAGGGGACAAAACGTTACCACAATGGGGCGGGTGCCTACCACATCGTTGACAATTTCATGCCAGGTCAAAATTTGGAAGGGGTAAATCCGTGTTTCGCCTTGTTCTTGAAAAACGGTAACAGGTTCTAAATCGCTCAACCACGCATTGGCTTCGTCAACGGTGACAAATTGGGGGTTGTCAATGGCGGGAATGCCATCTTTGGGTGGCCCACCGGACAAAATTTCGTCATAAGGAATGGTGTGAATGGTAAAATCGGTGCTGAACTCTTGGGCGGCGGCAAAAGGGGGTGCCTGTGAGGGTAACAAGGCAGGTGCCCCGGTGGCAGAGAGGGGGGTGGAAACGGCCGTTTCATTAACTTCGGTCACGGGTGGAGCACTGGTGACGGTCGGGGCAACGTCTGGCGCAGCACAAGCAGTGGTGAGGGCAAAAAAGAGTATCATTGAGACAAACAAGTGGGTTTTCATGGTATCGCTCCTGACGGGTAAAATGATTTGTTGCTCTTTCGGGTTTTGTGGGGTTTGTCGTGAAACGTAAAACGTGAAACGTGAAATTTCACGTTTTACGTTTTACGTTTCATTGGTTCTCAACCCCCTGAGTTCCCAAAGAACCATGATTTGTTGCTCTGATCGTGTGTTACGGCCGTTTCTTACACCAGCCGGTTATCACTTTCATCTCTTTCATATGATCGTTAAACGTAACCCTCTCAGACATGCGATGTTTTAACCTGGTGTTTGAATGTTGGCTTCCTGCCACCAACAAATGTATAACTTAACCTTGTGGACACAGTTACAGAAAATTTTCCGTCACCTGAACCGATGAAACGGGCAAACGGCCGTTCCCGTTTTGCCTACGTCACCCTGTTCATGCTCAATGACAGCTACTTGCCTGGGGTGCTGCTGCTGGCGTTTGCCCTGCGCCAGCAACACACCCAAGCAGATTTGCTTTGCCTGGTCACTGCCGAAATCTCCTCCGAAACACGGCAAAGTTTAAGGTTGTTATATGACCATGTGGTGGAGGTAGAAAAAATTGTGGTGCCCCACCGCCGTGCCGGGCAACGCCAGGATTTGCCCTATGTCTTCACCCGCCTACACGCCCTACGCCTGGGGGCAGATGGAGATTTGGGGTTTCGTTACGAAAAAGTGGTCAACCTGGATGCCGACATGTTGCCCTTGCGCCATTATGACCATTTATTTCGTCTGAATGCCCCGGCCGGGATTCTAAATGAGCAGAAAGATCATTTGATGGAGTGGAACGAACAGGGTGAGTTTGTCATTCCGCCGCAAACCTGGCAAACTGGCAAATGGAAGTGGCACTCTCTATACGAAGAAATCTGCCCACACGGCAGCCC
>CAZPEJ010000047.1:0-13900 GCA_964585465.1 uncultured Ardenticatenaceae bacterium | reverse complement strand
CTGGCAAATGGAAGTGGCACTCTCTATACGAAGAAATCTGCCCACACGGCAGCCCTATCCCGGCCGAAATTACCAATCGTGCCAAGGATAACCCCGAAAACATGGGGGTGATTAGTTCGGTACTGCTGTTCCAGCCCAGCATGGCGGAGTTCCACGCCATTGTGGCGGATTTGCAGCAGCCAGCTACACAGAAATTGGTGGGTGAGCAGTTTGAGTGGCCCGACATGCAATACTTGACGTTGCGCTGGTCGGGGTTGTGGACAAACGTAGATGCCCGTTTTAGTGGGCTGAATGGCTACCCGAAATTATCGCTCCTGTTTGGCACCCATTATGCGGGTTTCAAACCCTGGTATGTGAATCAACCCGAATCGCTGGCAAAATACGGCCGTTTTGAAGATTTCCAGTTCTGGTTCCAGCAGTACCAAACTATGCTGCGCCGATACCCCAAACTACAAAAAATAAAACGCCTGCAACAACTCCAACAAAAAATTAACGAAGCGGGGAAGTAACCACAGATAATACGGATAAAACGGATCATCACGGTTTTGTTTCTTTTACCCTCTGCGCTTCCACGTCTCTACACGAGCTAAACAGGGAAGTAACCACAGATAATACGGATAAAACGGATTATGACGGTTTTGCTCCTTTCACCCTCTGCGCCTCTGCGTCTCTGCGCGATGGAACGGAATCTCAATTGGGTGTTAAAACAAGGTGAAAGTTTTGCGGATTCTTGCCCATAAGTTGCCACTTTCAGGTATGATGGGCGCAGCTTTACAGGAATAAACCTTTTGGCTGCACACATCTGATGAAACGTATTGGAGCAATCGCCTTCCTACTGTCGCCAACGGCCGTTTTGGTCTTCTTCTTGCTGTCCCCCACCACCGATTTAATTATTCGGCAACCCCTTTTCCACTTTTATGTCGTCACCTTCACCTCTTTTGCGGCGGCGGTGCTTTCCATTTTGCTCAGTCGTATTTTGGGCGAAACGGCCGAAGCCCGGCATGTATTAACGGCCGTTGCTTTCGTCACTATCAGCATCATCTTTTTTTCACACGGGTTCGCTACCCCCAATGCCCTCATCGGACACTCCCACCCGGCCGTTGCCTGGTCAGCCTGGCTCACACTGCTGGCAGGTGGGGCGTTATTTGCCATTGCCGGGCGGGCAGGCCACCAGCTAAATGCCCAATCCTTACAACGCATCGTCAACGTCACCGCCGCTTTGGTGGCGGTCTATTTAACCGTCGCCATCTTTGCCCCTGACTGGCTGGAGCAAATCTCCGCTCAGGTTAGCCCCTGGCATCAACAAACCATCTTTGCCCTCACACTGTTTCTCTGGCTGGTGGCTGCCTACCGTTTCTGGTGTTGGTGGAAAATCAGCCATAGCCGGGTAGATGCGGTCTTAACCTTTGTGGCTTTCTGGCTGGCAAATGCGGCCGTCAGTATGCACCTCTTCCCTCTCTGGCACTTAAGCTGGTGGTTGTATCACTTTTTGCTGCTACTTGGTTTTTTGCTGGCGATGTCTGTTTTAATCTTAGAGTATGAACAGGCCCGCCAGTTTAGTTTGCTGCGCTACTATCTGGCGATAGCCCTCATCCTCACGGTATTGTTAGCCCTCATCGTTTCCGACCTGTTTGCACGGTTCTCTTACAACACCCTGGTACGTGAAATTGAGAACTCTTTTGCCAGGCTGACACAAACCGTCTTAGAAGACTTTAATGATAAATTGCCTGATGAACTACCCCCAACCACCATTTATACACTGGCTGGCAGCCACTTCACTGCCACTCAGATTGGGGATGTTTTTATCCAGGACACAAACGGCCGAATTGTCTACCCCGACCCAACCCTTACCACCCTACCTTTTAGCCCGGAAACGGCCGTGCGGCCCGGCCAGGAACCCATCATACGCATCGTGGCTCCCGAAGATGCACCAGCCAGCTACGCCGAAAACAATAACCATTTGGCGGTGGCTTTTGCCCCTCTTTCTTTACCCCAACAGCCAGCCACCCTATCTGGCCTGGTCACCATTGTTCGCCCAGTCCCCGAACTAACCAACGCCATTTTGCAAGCGCGGGGGCAAGGGCTGTTTTTCGCCAGCCTGGCTATTGGTGGGTTGTTTATTGTGCTGTATCTGGTGGTGCGCCGCGCAGACACCATTATTACCCATCGCACCGAGGAGTTGACCCAGGCTTACAGCGATTTACGCCGCTCCGAGACGATGCGGGATGATTTAGTCAACATGATTGTGCATGATCTACGCAACCCGCTAACAACCATTACCACCAGTCTGGATTTATTAAAAAATGGCAGCCACAGTTTGGGTGATGAAAAACAAGCCCGGTTTGTCTGGCTGGCAAAGGGGGCCAGCCAGCGCATGATGAGTTTGATTGATGATATGTTGACGGTGAATAAGCTGGAAGCCGGGGAGTTGCGCCTGAATACTCAGGCGGTGAATGTGCAGGAGTTGCTGGACAAACACGTCCAAAGTTTTCTGCCCCAGGCCATGAATGAACAAAAAGAGATTAACCTGAGTTGTCCACCCGATTTGCAAGTAGCGGTAGATGCAACCTTAATTGGGCGGGTGGTGGATAATCTGGTAAGCAACGCATTAAAATATACGGCCGTTTCTACTGGCAAGATTGAACTGGCGGTGGAGCGGGGAAACGGCCGTTTATACATCCATGTACGCGACAATGGCGAAGGGGTACCTGACGATTACAAACAGTTCATCTTTGAAAAATATGCCCAGGCCCCCAACGCCCTGACACAAACCGCCCGCAAAGGGGCCGGGTTGGGGCTGGCGTTTTGTCGTCTGGTGGTGCGTGCCCACGCAGGCGATATAACCGTCCACAACAACCCCGAAGGCGGCAGCGACTTCGTTTTTTATCTCCCCACCTGATAAACTAAAAGGGATTAGAGATTGGAGATTAGCCAATCTCTAATCTCCAATCTCTAATCCCCTTCAGCAGAAGGTCAATTGATAACCTTATGCAGTACATTAGGAAAGGTGTTATGACCAATTGGTGGCCGTTTAGAAAAAAGAGAGACCCAGCCATTGACACAGAAGAAGCTTTTCGGGCGGCCGATTATCTGTTGGCTCAGGAAGTGGCTGGTAAATTGGTAGCTGGTGTTTCGCGTCAAGCCATTTTGCACCAGGTGGAGACAAAATCTAATGAGTGGGAACAAAGGCGTGACTCTGAAGAGAAAAAAGTGCAGTTGCGGGTATTGGATATGATGCACAGCCGCCTGAAAAACGATTTGTTGCATAACCTGAGTGAAGGCAAAAACCACGAGATGGCGGGGCGGGTGGATGCAGCCATTGAATGTTATGAAACGGCCGTTGCTGACCAGGTAGCCACTCGTTTTCCCTATGAACATTTGCGGGTGATTTATCGGCAACGGGGGCAGGTGGCAGAGGCGTTACGGGTGTGTCAAACGGCCGTTAACAACCCCTTCCTCGGCTACAAAGACGTAGAACATTTTCAAAACTGGGTCAAAAAGCTACAAACGTTGGGGGAGTGAGTAGGAACCCGGTGTTATTCGCTGGAAAGCAAAAAGTGATTTTGGAAAACTGCCTGGATTGCCTGCCAGATTTTCTCGCGCAAAATGTCAATTAGGCCGAGATTCGGCCGGGTGATAGGTGTTTCGCTGTTTTGGGTGCCCACATAGAGGGCGCGGTTCACTTCCAACATCAACCAGGGCTGCGTGCGGCCGCCGTGCGCGGCAATATCATAACCACCAATGTAGGGTGTATTCACTGCACTGCGCGCCCCTACAGATGCCAGTGTGGGGGTGTTGTCCAGGTTTTTGCCCAGTTGCACCGCCAACATGCGGGTAACATGTGGATCGGCTGAAATTCGCTGGTCAGGCGTGCGAGCGTCCCCATCCCAATCCCCCAGATTACTAATGCTCACACGCGGACGCACCTGATTGGGGTTGGCATCGGTATAGGCCGATGGGCCAATCGCCGCCATGCTGTGGCAATCCAACACCAGTTTTACCCGCGTATCGCTTGCAATACCCTTCAACTTTTCGTGCCAGGGCCGCCAGTAGCGGTTAATCAGCAGCCGTTCCATCTCTGGGTCGGGTTCTTGTCCGGGATGATACACCGACACGCCATAACTGGTCTGCCGTTTAACAATGCCATCGCCGGGGCGACTGAGGGCAGGTTCTTCGGCCCGGTTGACATCAATAATGGCGCGGGCATAGGGAAACGATACCCAATGCAAAACCTGGTCGCGGTAATTAAACAACTCGTCGGTAAAAATGTCGGCCTCATTAAAGATATGGGATTCGGTCAGGGCGACACGCCCCACTAACTCTTGGGGAGTCTTCAGGCCAGCGTGAGGGAGGATTATGGCAATAGGTAGAGTCATGGGATTTATAAATGATTATTTACAGTTCATGATTAACAGTTGGGTTTATTTTCAGGTGTAATGGGTGAACCGTCAATCTAAAATTCACGCTGTGTTGACCATCCAATGGGAAAAATGGTGCAAAAAATGCTGGAAACCTGGCAAATGTTGGATAGGAAAATTGTACTGGTCTACCGCACGAGACAAAACAACCATAAAACAGCGCAGCCATTCCTGGCGGGCGGCCTCGTCAATGGCAAATGGCATGTGGCGGGCGCGCATGGCCGGGTTGCCATAACGCATGTGGTAAAGGGGCGGGCCACCCAATAAACCGACAAAAAAAGCAGCCGATTTTTCGGAAGCAGCTACCATGTCTTTGGGGAACATGTGGCGAATGGTGGAGTTTTCTAGTTCCTGGTAGAGGTCGGCTATCATGCGAAAAATGGCTTCTTCGCCCATCAGGTTATAAATCTCCCGACTGGGGGGTTCAATTTGACCCGGGTTGATGGGGGGCACGTAAATGTTTCGGTTCATGGTTGTTTAAGTTGTGCGGCGGTATGGGAAGGCCCGCCAACTGCATGATTTTCAGGGCGTTGGTGGTGGGGCAAGGGCCGGGGTGAAGTTTGTAGTCAAAGTGCATACGGCCGTTCACCACATCATCCCGAAAATGGTAATTACAAACTTCGGAAATTTCTTCAGCCAATTGTACCAGTTCCAAATCGTGTGTCGCAACAAAACCGAGGCCTGGGCTGCCAGCTAATGCCCGAATGTATTCGCGGCTGCCCAATAACCGCTCTCGATTGTTGGTGCCACGAAAAATCTCGTCAATGAGGAACAGTAACGGCCGTTCCGTTTCTCTGGTCGTTGTCAATTCATCCAATAATCGCTTCAGGCGGCGCACCTCGGCATAAAAGAAGGAAATTCCGTCCGCCAGGGAATCTGTCAGACGCATGGAAGTGAACAGGCGAAACCAGGAGAGGTGAAGGCTGCCTGCATTCACCGCACTGCCCGCATAAGCCAGGCACAAATTCATCCCAATGGTTCGCAAAAAGGAGCTTTTGCCAGACATATTGGAGCCAGTTACCAAGTAGACTTGCCCGGCACGATGGGCGGCAAAATCATTACACACTTTTTGATTGGTGGGGAGCAGGGGATGGCCCAGTTGTTGGGCGACGAGGTGGGGAGAATCGGCCGTGAGGGTGGGAAAGGTGTAGTCGGGGTTTAGATAGGCAAATGTGGCTAGCGAACTGATGCTTTCTAGCTCAAACCAGGTATTTAACCAGAGGGGTAGTAGCTGTTTCAGGGCGTGGCGGGATTGGTGCAGGCGGTAGGCAAAATATAAATCCCAGGGAATAAGGGCATTGATAAAGAACCAAAGAATGCTGTTTTGCCGCAAACCTACCCCGGCTAACAGTTGATTGATACGTTTGAGGTGGGTAGACGGCCGTTCTGCGGCCAGAAAGGGGGTGCATAAGGTTTGCAACTGGGGGGAACGGCCGTAAGGGTATTGTTCTAAAAAGGTAAACACCCGCCCCAAACGGCGCAAACTATCTTCAATAAACAGGGCATCTTGCAGCAGGGTGCCAGCCGTGCGCCCCAATGTTAGAGAAAGCAGGGCATATACACCCCAGGTGAAACCCCACCAGGGGGGCAACTGACCGGTGCTGTTCATCCACCATAAAAACAGGTTGAGGACAGCCAATCCGGTGAGCAGTAACAAGGTGGGAATGGTGGGGGGAACGGCCGTTTCTTGTTGTAACCAGTTGAGTAATTGCTGGCCCGGCCATTTTTCCCCCGGTTTGGCGCGGGTGAGGGCTGCATGAAGGGTTAGTTTGTCGCGGAAACGGGGTAACCGGGTTAACTCGCGCACCTGGGTTTGCCGTTGCCCGATGGTTTGGGCATCGGGGCAGGGGTCTAACAACCAGTTGAGTAATCGCTGGCTGGCTTCTTGGGAAACGGCCGTATCCATCAATTGGTGCAGGGAGCGTTCACCAGCAATGTCTAAATCAAAAGCAAAAGGGTGGTCAGCAGGTGGGAAGGTGGCAAAGGAAGGAGGAATGTGTTGCCAATCCAGTGTCATACGGGCGATGTGGGTTTGTTTTAACCACAACCAGGTTTCGTGGTGGTGCAAACTGGTTTCCAGGCGGCGGTGCAAGGCGACACTCCAGGCAAATGGGACAAAAGCAACGGCCGTTGCCCCCAGCCAGGCCCACCAATTCCCTTGCCACAAAACAGCAAAACTAACCAGACAACCCAGCAAAAAAGTGACCAACCGAACCTGCACATATCGGTCATTTAAGGTGCGAAGGTGAGTTAAACGGCCGTTTAGCCGGCGCACCTGATTCTGCAAAACCCACAAACGTTTTTCTTTACTACTCATACTGTTAGTATAACGGTAAAAACAATCCCTGTTTTTAACTCTAATCTTCTCCCCCACCAAAGGCCAGAACACCACCCGCCTAAATCGTTTCACAATAGCAAAACCTCTCTGGTATAATGCCAATAGTATCAGTATTCAGTAATCAGTACCCAGTAATCAGTAGGGAGTTATCGGAGGAAACGTAGCTTCAAAAACCTGATGAGAACTTACGAAAACCTGTGCTAACCACATAACTACGGGCTATTATCACAAGTGAACAATTGGTAGAAGTGAGGTAAACGATGTTGAATGAACAGATAAACAGTGAAGATCGGATTAGCTGGTTGACGATTCCTGAGGATTCGGCTCTGGATGAAGATTTGCGGAAGCTGTTTAACAAGGCGCGGGAGAAAATGGGGTTTGTTCCCAACGTATTTTTGGGCTATATGGTGCGCCCCACCCATTTTCGCCCCTGGTTTAACCATTTCAAAGAGATTATGCAAGGGGAATCGGAGTTAACACGAGCGGAACGGGAAATGATTAGTGTGGTGGTTTCGTCGGAAAACCATTGTCTCTATTGCCTGGTCAGTCATGGGGCAGATTTGCGCCTGGTTTTGGAAGACCCTATTCTGGCAGACCGTATTACGCTGGATTATCGGCGGGCGGGTCTTGGGCCACGCACGATGGCAATTTTGGATTATGCTGTCAAAATTACACGTTCGCCGGTAGATTGTAACGAGGCGGATATTGCATGGTTGCGGCAGTTTGGTTTCTCTGACCAGGGAATTTTTGATATTGCAGAAACGGCCGCTATGTATAACTTTACCAATCGGCTGGCTTCAGCAACAGGTATGATGCCTAATCGGGAGTATCACCAGTTGGGGCGGGGCAAATAATGGCAGATTCATTTGGAGATTATAAAACGAACGGCCGTTACTGGATTACCCTGGCAACTGGCGAGTATTATCCTGATATTTTGCAAGATGCCACTCTCCTGTATATGCCCGTGTTAGTGATGTTTCAAAAGCTCTTGCAAACCTCTGAATCCTCTGAACATCTGTTTCTACAAATTGCAGCAGTTGAACAAGGCTGGATGCGAATCCAACTGTGTCGAGTTTTCCGAAAATATGTAAGTCCAGAAACACCAGTTGAAATGTTGAAACAAAAGGCCAAAGCCCTGGCAATTTGTAAACAGTTTGGCAACAATTTTCGGCCGATTCATGAAGTACAATTAGCATTTATGAGCCGCCCCATGCCAGATGAAGCCCTATGTGCTGTTCTATGGGAGTATAAAAATCGTGGCACAAAAGGGTATGATCTTACCGAACGATTTTTTGCTATATTCCGTTCTCAATTCCCTTCACTGGTTATTCAAGGACCAGAACGGGCAGGCAAAGATATTCGATTAGGTAACATTTTTAAGGATTATCCTAATCCAACGCGCCCTGTAGACTTTGTTATTTTTGAAGCCGACGGAAATACCGTTTTAGCGGTGGGGTTAGCCCGTTATGACTCTGATAGAGGTGGGGCACAAGAAGATGATCGCATAGGTGGTTACCGCAATTGCGCCAATGAAATTTTGAGTTATGCACAGCAACACCAATTAAAGACAAAGGTTATTTTTCTTAATGATGGCCCAGGTTTGTTATTGGGATCTATGTGGGGCGATTATGCTGTTTTAGAGGAAAGTTGGCCCGGTAAAATTCTGGTTCTCACTTTAAGAATGATTCCCAATCGGTTGTCATTAGAATGGTTTCACACGTAACTAATCACTTTCTTGAGGAAAGGACACCTTATGGCTACTGGTTTATCAAAAACAAAATGGCAAAATAATAAACTGACGAATCCCTCCCTGTTAGACTCGAAAATTTCTCTCTCTTATGAAGGGAAAAAATCTGAGGAGTTGATCTTAACAACGTCACCAGGTCAGTTTCGTTTGCTTTGGTCGGGTGGGGGTTTGCCATTTAATCAACTTTTTTGGGGGGATAATTTACCTGTGTTAGCGTCATTTTTCCACAATCCTGATGTGTGCGGGAAAATCCGGCTAATTTATATTGATCCTCCGTTTGCCACCAAAAGCATCTTTCAATCCCGTTCACAAACAGATGCTTATACAGATTTGTTAAGTGGGGCAGGGTATTTGGAATTTATGCGTGAGCGATTGGTTTTCTTGCGAGAATTATTGGCTGATGACGGCTCAATCTATATTCACCTGGATAACAAAATGGCTTTTTATATGAAAGTTATTATGGATGAGATATTTGGGGCAAATAATTTTCGTAACTGGATAACCCGAAAAAAATGTAACCCTAAAAATTACACCCGCAAAAGTTATGGCAATGTCTCTGATTTTATTTTGTTCTATACAAAGTCGGATCAATATGTCTGGAATCGGCCGTTTACTAAATGGACAAACGAAAAAGCTAATGAAGAATACACTTATGTGGAAGAAGAAACAGGAAGGCGATACAAAAAAGTGCCACTTCATGCTCCAGGTGTAAGAAACGGAGCAACCGGCCAAATCTGGCACGGGATGGCTCCACCTCCAGGTAAACATTGGCAATTTCCCCCTGAAACCCTGGATGAAATGAACGCACGAGGAGAAATATATTGGTCGTCAAATGGAAACCCGCGACGAAAAATATATTTGGACGAAAGCCCCGGAATACCTGTTCAGGACATCTGGGTAGAATTTCGTGATGCCCACAACCAAAATATCGAGGTGACGGGTTATCCTACCGAAAAAAACCCGGAACTCTTGCAAAGAATCATTGAAGCATCTTCAAACCCAGGAGATATGGTCTTAGACTGTTTTTCTGGTTCTGGCACTACTTTAGCAGTGGCTTCGCAGTTGCAACGAAAGTGGATCGGGATTGATAATGGGGTTGAAGCGATTAACACAACCTTACGGCGATTTGTGATGGGAAGTGAACCGATGGGGGACTTTGTAAACAATCAGCAACAAACCCAGGCAAAACCTGAGCCGTTACCACTTTTTCAATATAGTAATTCCTTTGAGATGGTAGATTTACCCACAACGCCACTTAAACGCCCGACGGAGGCAATTCAGGATTTTTCGTTGTATGCGTTAGAACCATATCAAAATAAGTTGGAGGAGATTGTTCGGCAATGGCTTTAGTTGTTTGAATGGCTATGCGATGTTGTAAAACACGCCAACATCGCATAGCTTCAAGGGTCAGGTTGTTTACAAATGGCTCTGGTGAGGTAGTTGCTTTGTTTACATCTGCTCGCGGTATACCAGGTTGTGCCGTTTGCGGGCGTTTAATACGGCCCGGCGAATAATTTCTTGTACTTTTTCTGGCTCTTTGATATTTTGTAACGTGATCACCGGATGGCTGGGGTCGTGGCTGCGAACGGTAATATCGCCGATATTTAACATGCGCTCGCTGAGTTTTTGGGTGTAATCCACATCTTGCACCCGCACCAGTTCCAGGTTCTCCCGCGATTTGCCCAAAATGCCTTCTGTAATTCGCAGACGTTCGTTGGTCAGGGTGTAGTAAAGGCTGATGGAGAGAAACGGCCGTCCTTCCCACAACACTTTTTCTTCAAATTCATCCTCGGTGGCGGAAACGGCCGTTTTGCCCGGCTGTGAGGCAACCGCTTTTTCCAACTCATCATCCACTTCCACCAGGGCAGCTTCTGTAATAAACTCCACCAAAGCCGTCAACTTTTCCTTCTCAATCCCACTCAAATCCAGCTTCCCCTGGGCAATCGCTTGCCACACCTGAGCTTTAATTCGTGCTTCTGTTTCATTGACAGACATATTTTCCTTCCTTATAGTGTGTGTTTATGCAAAATTAACACAGGTTTTGTAACATACCGAAACGATGGTTGTCAAATGGTAACGGGGTCGTTACAATAAAATTTGAGAAACGATTTCAACATGTATCGTCATAAATCTTGATTCTTTACGATGAAAAACAGGTAGGGTTGTATTATGCCAATGTATACATACCGGTGCGAAAACGGTCATGAATTTGAATACCAACAACGAATGACAGAAGCACCCTTAAATGAATGTCTCACCTGCGAAGCAACTGTGCGCCGGGTGGTAAACTCAGTGGGGGTGGTTTTTAAGGGGTCTGGCTTTTATATTACCGACAATAGTCGGGGCGGTAGTGCCAGCCGCACCGCCAATGGCACTACAAAAACAGAGGAAGGGGAAAGTAAAAGTGAAAGTTCACCCCCGGCCGAAACCAAAACGGCCGAACCCACCCCCGCTGCCCCAGCCACCTGAACCCCTGGTATAACCCAAACCCACCATCCGAAAGCCTGCCTGACACATGCAGGCTTTTTCATTTATAACTGAAACCCCCGGCGTCCATTCACCACTTTGTGGGCAAAATCATTAACAAACCCATCCAACTTTTCAATCAAATCGTGCCACTCCTTACTGTGGAGAGCTTTTTTCATCTGTTCAATAGAGTCTGTCAGGCCAGTGGCTAACTTTTGTTCACACTCGCCATATACCGTATACCACACCTGAATATCCCCAATACCTAACTGATTGAGACCAGGGATAAACTCATGCACCAGAAACTCAAAATACTCTGCTTCCATTTCCGGGCGCACATCCCATTGCATTAAAATTTTTGTTGCCATATTGTATTGCGTATTGCGTATTGCGTATTAAAAAGATAGTTGCCAGGTAAGTGCGCTATACGCCTATGAAAACCAGATATGTTCTGAACTGTTATAACCTGGGAGTCAGCAACACAACCTGCGTTTCCTCCGGCAGATTGCTGGACAAAATTTTTAAGGTGTTTTCCTCCTTTGGATCCGTGACACCCATTTCTTTCAGGAAACGATCTACCCCATCTAACGGCAGGTTGAGGCCAGGAATGTGGTAGTGCATAGGAATAACGATATTTGGTTCTAACATCGAAACGAGTTCGGCAGCCTGGGCAGCGTTCAAACTATTGCCCCCCCCCACCGGCACCAATAATATGTTAACCTGCTCTAAGGCTTCAATTTGGGTTTGGGATGGAACTTTGTGCATATCACCCAGGTGAACCAGGCTCAATCCATCGTAATCAAACACATATAAAACATTTTCGGTGGTTTCTGCTTCGTGTGGGGTAGAAATGCCGGTGATAAACACCCCGCCAATTTCATACTCACCAGGGCCAGTTAGGATGTGTTGATTGCCAGAAACGGCCGAAACATTATTATGCCCTTTGGCCTGATGACTCACTGTGATCACATCCGCTTTTAACTTGAGGAGCGGCAATCCCAGGTCTCCATTGTAAGGGTCGGTTACAATGGTGGTCAATTTACGTTCAGTAAAACGAAAACAGCTTAATCCATACCAGGTTAATTCCATACGATCTAATCTCCTTCGAGAGGGGAATTATACCTGAGAATTGGGAATTATGTGCAAGTTGGGCTGGTAGAGCGGAAACGTGAAGTGTGAGGCGTGAAGGGTTAATCAGGGGGTTGTGTGAAATGAATTTAGAGCAGTTTCGTCGGCTGGAAATCAATGGAGGACGAGTAGAAGAAGAACTGGGGGGACTGCGGCTGCGGTTGCCACCTGTGGCACAGGGGTATGGGGATGCTCAGGTGGATAATTACGGCCGTTTCCCCACTCGTCGCCTCTATCCCTGGTTTCCTGGTGTCACCCTACACCTGCGCGCCCGTTTCTCCCACCCGGCCGGACGGCTGCAAGGCACAGCCGGTTTTGGGTTCTGGAACGCCCCCTTTGGCGACCCCACCATTCGCTGGCCTGCTTTGCCCCAGGCAGCCTGGTTTTTCTACGCTTCTGCACCGGCAGATTTGCCCCTGGCTGCCACAGGGCCGGGGCGAGACTGGTTTGTTTCCACCCTGGATGCCACCACCTGGCGAGCCTGGGGTATGGCTCCGTTTGCTCCTGTGGTACTTCTGTTAAACCAGTTCGCCCGGCTGCGTCAGCAGCTCTGGCCGTTCGTGCGTCGCCAACTGGGCATCAGTTATGCCCCCCTGGCAGTCGAGATGACCAACTGGCACAACTATGAACTGACCTGGCAAACGGCTGGCACGATTTTTCGGGTAGATGGGAATGTGATATTGTCTACACCGTTTAGCCCGCGTGGGCCGTTGGGCCTTGTTTGTTGGTTAGACAATCAATACCTGGTGGTTACCCCGCAAGGGCGATTTGGTGCAGGCACGTTACCCACCAGCGAAACACAATGGTTAGAAATTAGAGACCTGCAATGTTATTCGGAAAATCGCAATGGAACGCGGATGACGCAGATTTGACGGATTTTCGCGGATTTTTTTCGCTGGTTTTACCTGTGTACATCCATTCCATCCGCGTGACCCTGTGTTGTTCTGCCGTTCTCCGACAGATTGCTGAGATTAAAACATCGTATGTCTAAACCGTTAAAGGTAAGTGGTAACATGTTGACGAGGCAGGAATGATGACACAAAACAGGAAATGGTCGCCAGGGTTTACTTTTTTGCGCTCTGTTTTGTGTTTGATGGGCGTGTTTTGTTTATGGGGCTGCACCCATGCACCAGCCGGGGTGGTGCCGGTGGCAACGGAACAGGTGGTGGGGTTTACGGCCGTTCCGCCCACCCTGCCACCTGTTCAAATTGTAGCCGAACCCCAACTGCCAACGGCCGTTCCCACCATCACCCCCACCCCCCTGCCACCACCTATCATTCCCACTTTTGACAATCCACTCGACGAAAACCTGGCAAAAGAAGCAGGCACCGCCCAATTTATTCTGTTAAATAACCACAATACGGGCATCTGGCAATACCCAACCAACAGCTTTCTCCATCCTATTGCCTTAGAAATAGTTGGCAATATGGCTTATTTGTTGGATGGGGGGCGGGTATTGCGGATTGATTTAACCTCACCGCACCCGGCAGAAGTTTTACTCTCACCTGGGGATAACGTGGCCGGGGTGCAGGTTATTGAGCCGCTAGACCTGACAGTCAACCCGGAGTTTTTGTGGGTATTAGACCGGGCCGGAGATGTGTATCGGTATGATCTGCTTCAAGGGGTGTGGGGGGTTGACCGTTATGCCCGCACCATTGGCGAAACATCCAGCCACTATTTCGTAGCCCTGGCGGGGTGGGAAAACGGCCGTTATCTATTAGAAACCGAGTATGCTTTTACAGTGGGGTATGGGGATGGCTCCCAGGAACAGATATGGCTGTTACCGGCCGGGCACATGGTAGA
>CAZPEJ010000046.1:0-15852 GCA_964585465.1 uncultured Ardenticatenaceae bacterium | reverse complement strand
ACTCCAACCGCCACACTCACCCCCACCCCCACCCCAGGCACTATTCTTAATACCGGTTGGCGCAGCCCGGCCGCCCAGGCCGCCAACATTGGTGGAGATGGCAACGGTTTTGAACTCAACCCCACCACCGCCTTTGCCGATGGCGGTCTATACGCGGGCGATACCAATAGCGGCACCAGCACCAGCACCGTTTGCACCCACACCAGCAAAGACAAACACCGCTTCTACAACTACAACTTCTCGTTCACTACCCCACCCAGCACCATTCATGGCATCGAAGTTCGCCTGGATGCCTGGGCAGACAGCTCCACAGGTTCCCCCAAACTGTGTATTCAACTCTCCTGGGATGGTGGCACCACCTGGACAACCGTCAAAACAACTTCTCTCCTCACCACCAGCGAAGGCAGCTACATTTTGGGTAGTTCCAGCGACAGTTGGGGGCATCTCTGGAACAAGGAAGAGCTGACCAACAGCAACTTCCGCCTGCGGATTATCCCAATAGCCGCCGACACCACCCGCGACTTTTACCTCGATTGGGTGACTGTGCGCCTCTTTTATCAATAAACTGCCTCACAGAGAGACATGGAGGTTTTCCTTCGTAAACAACAGCGACCCAGCTCCGCTGGGTCGTTGTTGCTGTCTGCGAATTCAATTTGACCACCCCTGGTCGCTTAGATATAATTCCCTGCTGCTTTGTAAAAAAGCATTCATGGAATTTGCACTTGAATTGTAAAAAATTTCTACAGGGCGAAAGCCCTTGTTTTTTTAGGAGAGTTTGACATGCCAAAACGTACTTATCAACCAAAAATTCGTCGCCGTGTGCGCGTTCATGGGTTCCGCGCCCGCATGAAGACCCAAGACGGCCGTAATGTTTTGAAAGCCCGTCGCGCAAAAGGGCGGCAACAACTGGCCGTAACCATGAATGACCACATTAAACGGGTCAACTGGAACGGCACATCCGCCACTGCGTATCGCTCGGTAAAACGGCGGGGCAATCGTTACCCTGGTAGCTAACACGTCAGGTTGGTTGCATTGTGTTGCCACCTGCATACCGTTTGAGACACTCGGCCGATATAGAACGGGCGCGACAAGGACGTAGCTGGCATCACCCCCTGGTCATTTTATTAGTGCAAAAAAATAGCGAAAATAGCAGCCGATTTACTTTTTTAGCCAGTCGGCGGGTGGGAAAAGCAGTTCACCGCAACCGCGCCAAACGATTGATGCGCCAGGCGGTGCGTTGCCATTTACCAGCGATTGAGGCGGGGTGGGATTGCCTTTTGATTGCTCGCACTGCCACCACACAAGCAACCTTTGGACAGGTGGAAACGGCCGTTTTGCAACTCCTGGGCCGCGCTCATCTGTTACTGGAGCAAGTGTGATATGAAAACCCTGACCCTGCTCCTGATTCGCTTCTATCAAAAAACCATTTCACGGGTTCTGCCGCCTAGTTGCCGTTTTACCCCCTCCTGCTCCCACTATGGGTATGAAGCAATTGAAAAATATGGGTTCTTCAAGGGAAGCTGGCTGGCGATCAAACGCATCAGCCGATGCCACCCATTTAACCCCGGCGGTTATGACCCTGTTCCGTAAGGGAGGTATGTCGTTGTACACAGCAAAACGGCCGTTCTTCAAACCGGCCCTCCTCTTTTTTATCATCGCCGCCTACTTTCTGGCAGCCTGTAGTGCCCAAATTGCCGCCCTCAACTGGCCGGGTCTCTCCACCGATGGCGAAAAGGTTTATCTGGCTTACGGCCCCCAGGTCGTAGCCTATGACATTGCCACCCAAGACCGGGTATGGGTTTATCCCGCCGAACCCAACGCCACCCTACAATACTACGCCGCCCCCTCAATCCTGGAAAACCGGGTCATCATTGGAGATTACGGGGCTTCGGGTGGCACCTTCTCCCCAGGGGTAATTGTCAACATTTATGCCCTGAATGGTGATACAGAAGGCACCCCCAACGTCTTGTGGCAACGCAACGACATAGCCTTTGACCACATCGTTGCCCCCCCATTGCAAGTTGAAGATAAAGTGTTTGTCGGAACGGCCGATAACACCGTTGTCGCCCTAAACGCAGAAACCGGGGAAACCATTTGGCGTTTTATGACAGGTCATAGCATCTGGGGGCAACCCGTATACAAAGACAATGTGCTGTATGTTGCCTCCCTGGACAAATCCCTGCACGCCCTCAACGCCGAAACCGGCGAAGAGAAATGGGTAGCCCAATTCACCGGGGCACTCGCCAGCCAACCTGTAATAAACAGTAACCTTGTTTATGTCTCCAGTTTTGATGGTCAGGTTCATGCAATTGACATAACAACCGGTGAAGAGCAATGGTCGGCTGTCGCTGACGATTGGGTTTGGGGCGCGCCAGCCCTGGCGGAACAAACGCTCTATTTTGCCGATATTCAAGGAAATGTGTTTGCGGTAGATGCCACCACCGGCGCCTCGCAATGGAAAGTGCAAGTTACCGGCGTTGTGCAAACCAACCCTGTCGTCGTGGGGGATGTGGTGTATGTGGCCTCAGCAGATACTTCTGGAGAGGAATCACAAGGAATTTTAACCGCTTTGGCGGCCGCCGATGGGACAAAATTAGATGAAACAATCACCTCCGCCCCGTTATACACCACCCCCGTCGTGGCCGGGGATTTAATCATTGTCGCCATGCGAAGCGAAACTGAATTATTAGCCGCCTATAACCTGGAAACCAGGCAACTCGTGTGGCGCATTGCCCCGCCTGTTCAGGAATAAAACACAGGTATCATTATGTGGAATCAATTCATCATAGACCCCATGGTTAATGTCCTACTCTGGTTCTATGCCTGGTTGGGCAATAACTTTTTTATCGCCATTACTATCTTTACTATTGTGATTAAGGTGATTACCCTGCCCTTAAACCTGCGGCAACAACGCGCCAGTATGCGAATGCAGGAGATGCAGCCCCAGATTCAAGCCATTCAGAAAAAACACCGCGACAATCCGCAAAAAATGCAGGAGGAGTTTGCCAAAATTGGTTACAACCCGGCCGAAACCTTAACCGGTTGTTTGCCGTTGTTAATCCAAATGCCCATCCTGCTTGGGTTGTTCCAGGTCATTCGCCTGGTTTTGGGGTCAACCCCACAGGCATTGTTTGACTTAAGCCAGCGAGTGTATGACGTGGGGTTTATCAGTCTGGCAAGTTTGTTGCCCATTTCCAACCGTTTTCTGTGGATGAATCTGGCACAACCTGACCCGTACTTTGTCTTACCGGTATTGGTGCTTGTGACGATGTATGTGTCGCAAAAGTTCCTGACCCCGCCACCGCGACAAACGGATAAAAACAAACCCCAACAAGATGATCCGGCCGCAGCCATGACCCAATCTATGCAATATACCATGCCGCTGATGTTTGGCTTTTTCTCACTTACCTTTCCTTCGGGGTTGTCCATCTACTTTATTTTGTCAAACATTCTAAGCGTTTTACAAGGGTGGTATGTGCGTCGGGTGATGCCCAATACCCAGGCAGCCACAACGGTCGTAAACCCCATTGGAACTACTGAGCTGATTGAAAGTAAATCAAATAGTGAGGATTTGACCGCTTCGTCAGCAGAGAAACAATCCAGCGCAAAACGGAAAAATCGTTCGGCCAAACGGTAAGAGTGAAATTATGAGTGGAAACCAACAACAAATTGAAACAAGAGGTAGCGACGTAGAAAGTGCTATTCGTAATGGTTTAATGCGCCTGGGAGTGAGCCGCAGTGATGTCACCATTGAAGTCATTGACGAGGGTAGCCGGGGGTTACTGGGCATTGGCAGCCGCGAAGCTGTGGTACGTTTGACAGCGATCATTGCTCCGCCACCGCCACCACCACCACCACCGCCGCCGCCTGTGGTAACGGCCGTTCCTACCCCACCGCCAGCACCCAAACCAGTGGAAAAACCCCAACCCCCTGCCCCCGCCCCCACCGCCGAAACAAGTGGTGAAGAGGCTCCGCTGATTCTGGATGAAGAAACCCTGCTCCACGAACAACAGGTGGCGGTGCAACTAATTAACGACCTGTTACAAAAAATGCAAGTAACGGCAACGGTAAGCGGCCGTTTATCTGAAAAAGATGACATGACAGGGCAACGAATCAACGTCATTGACATTCACGGCAATGATTTGGGGGTTCTCATTGGGCCGCGTGGCGAAACCTTAAACGCCCTGCAATACCTCTCCCGTTTAATGGTTGGGCATCAGATTAAACGGCACACAGATTTTATTGTAGATGTGGAAAGTTATCGCCAACGACGCGAACAGGCATTGGCCCGGCTGGCAGAACACATGGCCACCAAAGCAACAAAACAAAAACGGCCGATTAGCCTGGAACCGATGCCTCCCTACGAACGGCGTATCATCCACATGACCCTGCGGAACTCTCCCACTGTCTACACACAAAGCAGTGGCGAAGGCAACCGGCGCAAAGTACGCATCATCCCCAAATAAGGGGAATTGTAACTGTTCAGCCCTGGTTGACTGACAAAGGTTATTTTCATCCACGACAGGCAACGGATAGAAACAGATAAACAGATAGGTTGTCGAGTATCATCCGTTTACCCGCTTTTCATCCGCTGCCTTAACTGTTCAATTATTAAATCTGCCGGTCAACCAGCTGTTTAGCTTCCCTGAGATTTAACCGCAAAGGACGCAAGGAAAGAGGTTTTCCTTGCGTCCTTTTGTTTGTAGTTCCTACTTTAGTGGGTGAACAAACTATGAACCCAGGGCAGATTTCACCGCCTCTTCAAACTTCTGCAACGTCTCCGCCGCATCCGCCTCAGAGTGTGCCGAACACATAAACCAGGGTTCCAATCCATCCGGGTCGGGCATGATACCATTTAACACCAGGTGTTCTGCAATCTTTTCATACAACCCCCAATCCGCCTGGTAAACATCGCGCCAATCTCTGGGTGGTGTTTCCATAATGGAGAAACCAAACATACCAGGGGTGCCGTGCATATTGTGTGGCAGGCTGTAGCGAGTGAGAACCTCATCAATCCCACGCATCAACTGACCACCCACGTTGTTAATCTGCTCAAACACCTGCCCCGACTGAATCAATTCCAGGGTGGCATCAGAAGCGGCCGTTGAGATGGAATTACCCGCATAAGTGCCACCATGGAACACCTTGCCAGGGCCGATAGCGTTCATTACTTCCTTTTTGCCCCCAAACGCCGCAATCGGGTAGCCATTGCCCATCGCTTTGGCATAGGTAGAAACATCGGGAATCACCCCAAAATACTCCCGCGCCCCGCCCGGCGCCAGGCGGAAACCCGTTTTGACCTCATCAAAAATAAGCACAATGCCGTGTTCGTCACATTGATCGCGTAAAAATTGCAGGAAACCAGGGGAAGGCTGCATGGCGGCGGCATTACCCAACACAGGTTCCACAATAATCCCGGCAATCTCGTGTCCTCGTCTTTGCAAAATGTCTCCCAAAATTTCCACATCATTCCAGGGACAAAGCTGTATGAGTTCTTGCATCCGGTCTGGCACCCCCACCCCCACCTTGTAACCAATGGGTTGTTGCCGGGTACCCATTTTATCTATCTTGCCGTGTGCAGTTGACCACAATACATAGTCGTGCGCCCCGTGATAAGAGCCTTCAAATTTCAGGATGATGTCCCGGCCGGTGTAACCGCGTGCCAGTCGTAGGGCGTGCATGGTGCATTCTGAACCCGTGTTGGTGATACGAACCATCTCCACCCCAGGGCACAACTGCACAATTCGTTCGGCCACCTTCACCTCATACTCCTGGGTGGCAGCAAAACTGATACCGTGTTGGATAGCTTCCGTGACCCGTTGGGTCACATATTCGTCCGAATGCCCCAAAATAACCGGGCCAAAACCGAGCCGATAATCAATATACCGATTGCCGTCGAAGTCATAGATGTACGCTCCTTTGGCATCGGCCACAACGGGAGAGCCTTCCTCACCCCAGTAACGAAAATTTGAGTTGACCCCCAGCGGAATGACCTTTCTAGCTCTCTCCTGAAAGGCTTTTGATTTAGGTCCATTAAACATGTTTTACTCCTTGAGTGATAATCATAATGAACAGGGGTGTTTGCAGATAGGGATAAACATCCCTGTTTGATGTCAGCTATAACGTATGGGGTATGGCGTATTTTTACGCTACACGCCATATCAACAAACGGACTTTTTTGAGCTTTAACAGGAGGGGTCAACCCCATTCAGAAGGTGTTTTGGTATAACTCCACTGGGATTTGAGGGTAATGGTTTTGCCAAAGAAAGCAGTATGATAGATGAGCGAGGACATAAAATTGGTTAGTTTTTACTGGTTTGTAAAAGGTTGGGTTATTATAACCAGCTTGTTAATTTTTGTCTTGTGAGAATCTTATGCGCTTTTTGCGAAGGGTGCGGTTGTCGAGCCGTTTGATTTTGGCGTTTTGCCTGTTGATTTTGGTGACGACGCTGAGTGCGGGTGTGCCAGCTTACTGGTTGATTCGGCAGGCGTTGGAGCAGCAGGCGCAAGCGCATTTGCAGGATGCACGACAGGCAACGGCCGCTTTATTGCAAGCGGAACAGGAACGACTAGCGGATCTGGCTACCTTGCTGGCTGAACGGCCGACTTTGCAACGGCTGATGCAGGAACCAAACAGACTTGAGTTGGAACAGTATCTGGGTGTGTTCCAGGCAGGGGTAGAGCTGGATGGGCTGCTGGTGTGTGATGTAACCCAACGGCCGTTAACAAATGATGTATTTCTGCCCGGCTGCCCCTCGGCGGCTGGCGACGAAGTGACCCTGTTGGCAGGGCAACCAGCTATGGTGGTAACCCGGCAGGTGATGGCGGGTGAGTTGGGAGCGGGGTTGGGCAGTGTCACGGCCGTTTTGTGGTTAGATGCCCCCTTTGTGCAACAACTGGCCGCAGAGACAGGTCTGGTGCAAAGTGTGGTGTTACCAGATGGCCGCCGTTTTGTCAGTAGTGTGGCTACCCTTACCAGCATAACCAGCCTGCCGCCGGTTGCAAACGATAAAATTCATTTATCAACCATTACAAGCGGTAACGGCCGTTATTACACCACCTGGATTCCTTTGACAGACCAGACTGGAGAAACGGCCGTTTGGTTCGAGGTAGCCCTGCCGATTGACGACCTGTTTAATGCCGAAAACCGCGCCCTGCTCATTCTGGCGGCCAGTACCGGGCTGGTGGTGGTTGTGGGGTCGCTGGTAGGGGGCTGGTACGCTTATCGCCTCACCCACCCCCTGAAACAACTCACTGACGTAGCGCAAAAAATCAGCCAGGGAGATTTAACCACTCCGGTGCCCGTATTGCCCGATCCCATTGAAGTAACCACCCTGGCAGCTACTTTGGAGGAAAGTCGGGTCAACATCTTGCACAGCCTGGATGAACTCGCCCGCGCCCGCGACTGGCTCAATAACCTGATTCAATCGGTTGTGGAAGGGGTGGTTACCTTCGACACTTACGGCCGAATTACCTTTTTCAGCCAGGGAGCAGAACTCATAACCGGTTGGTCGGCTACTGAAGCCACCAATCGCCCGGTGAACGATATTTTTCGGCTGGTAGATGAACGAGAAGGGCAATTTTTGGATCAGATTCCCCCACGCGGCGGCAAGGTGCAGATGACGATGATGACCAGAGATGGGAAAACGGCCGTTCTTTCGGTTAGTGGGTCGCGCCTGGTGCCACCACACGATCACAAAGTGCAAATTGCCCTGGTGTTGCGCGATGTCACCGAGGAGGAAGCGGGGCAACGGTTACGCTCCTACTTTCTGGCAAACATTTCCCATGAGTTTCGGACACCGCTCACAGCTCTGAAGGCTTCGATGGAGTTATTATTAAATGAGGCGGAGGGATTAACGGCCGTTGAGATGCGCGAACTGCTCAAACCCTCCTACCTCAGTCTGTTAACCTTACAAACATTGATTGATAACTTGTTGGAAAGCAGCAGCATGGAAGCGGGTAAATTTACCATTCGCCGCCGCATCACCGATTTTGCCCAGGTAACGGCCGATGCCATTAGCCTGGTACTGCCACTATTTCAACGCCGACAACAAACGCTACTGCTCCACCAACCCGATGAGCTACCCGACATTTCGGCCGACCCGCCCCGGCTGTTGCAAGTATTGGTCAACTTGCTCTCCAATGCCAGCAAATACAGCCCGGCCGCATCTACCATTGAACTGACTGTCACAAAAACGGCCGAAAACCTCCATGTTGCCATTGCCGACCAGGGGCCAGGTATTTCCGCCGCCGAACAAGATGCTATCTTTCGCCGCTTCACCCGTGTTGGGCCACAAAGCGGGGAGCAATATGGCATTGGGTTGGGGTTGTATGTGTCCAAAGTGATTGTAGAAGGGCATGGTGGGTGTGTTGGCATAAACGGCCGTGCCACCGGCGGCTCCATCTTTTGGTTTGAATTACCCGCCCACAGTGATTGATAGATTCCCTGTTTTCTGGTTTAGGCAACACAAAACCTGATGAAAATCCTGTTAGTTGAAGACGACCTTTCCCTTGCCGATGTGATCTCCTTCACCCTGCGCCGTGCCGGGTTTGAATTGGTAACAGTTCACGACGGGTTAGCCGCCCTGGCCGCCTGGGAACGTGACCAGCCCGACCTGTTGGTTTTAGATTTGAACCTGCCCAAACTGGATGGCATGGTCGTGTGCCGCCGCATTCGCGCCCAAAGTAACATTCCCATTCTCATTCTCAGCGTGCGCGGCGGAGATGAAACAGTGGTAGATGCCCTGGACTTGGGAGCCGACGATTATGTGGTTAAACCGTTTAGCCCCAGTCAACTGGTAGCCCGCATCAAAGCGTTACTGCGTCGCTCTGGCATCACCCTCACCCCAGGCCCGTTAGCTGTTGCTGATTGGGTCTTAAATCGGTCACGCAACGAGTTACAGATCAAAGAACAAACCTGTATTCGCCTCACCCCCCTGGAAACCCGCCTGTTGGAAGCCCTGATGTTAAACGCCGGGCAGGTATTAACGGCCGATTCCCTCATCACCACCGTCTGGGGGCCAGAGGGAGGCGACCGCACCATGCTCAAACAGCTCATCTACCGCCTGCGCGCCAAACTGGAACCCCAAACAAACCACATTGAGACCGTAACCGGAGTCGGATACACGTTAACGGTTTCGTCGCAAAGCAGCCTTGTTACCACTTTGTTACCTCCCTAAAACCACCCTTGTTACCACCACCCCTTATGATGCCTGGTGTGGAGGTAACACATGTCTATTCTTCTTGAACATTTAACCAAACGATACGAAGGCCACCCGGTGGTAAATAATGTCTCGCTGGAAATTGCCGATGGTGAGTTTTTTGTGCTGCTTGGTTCTAGTGGCAGCGGCAAAACCACTGTTCTGAGTATGATTGCCGGGCTGACCAGCACCGACCAGGGGCGAATTTTGCTGCATGGGCGAGATGTGACCCATTTGCCCACTCAAGAGCGGCGAGTGGGGTTTGTTTTCCAAAATTACGCCCTGTTTCAACACATGACAGTCGCCGAAAACATTGAGTTTGGCCTGCAAATTCGCAAAGTGGCAACGGCCGAACGGCGACGACGACGGGATGAACTGCTGGAATTGGTGGGGCTGGCCGGGTTGGGTGGCCGATTCCCTAAACAGATTTCTGGCGGGCAGCAACAACGGGTAGCTTTGGCCCGTGCCCTGGCCTACCAACCCGATGTGTTGCTGCTGGATGAGCCGTTAGGGGCTTTGGATGCCAAAATTCGGCTAGAGTTGCGCCGCACCTTAAAAACAATTCAACGAGAGACGGGTATTACCACCATTTTGGTAACACATGATCAGGAGGAGGCGTTTGAACTGGCGGATCGGCTAGGGGTGATGAGTTTCGGCCGTTTATTGGAAATCGGCCGTCCTGAAGATTTATACCAACGGCCGCAAACTGAATTTGTCGCCACCTTTTTGGGTACAGCCAACCTGCTGGTGGGGCAGGCGCAAGATGGTGGGGTGCAATTGGGCAATCTCAACTTCCCGCTGCACGATGTTTCCCGCCTGCTGCACCACGACAAACGGGTACAGGTGCTTTTTCGCCCCGAAGCGGTGGTGTTGGCCGGGGCTGCCCAGTCGTTATATGTCCCCCGCTTGGGGTTGGGCCAGGTAGAACAGATCACTTTTGGTGGCTCTTTTGAACGGTTGCGGCTGCGGCTACCCCCATTACCGGGCGTTCGTCCCATTGCCCCGCCGGTCTCTTTTGGTGAGGATGCCATTGTGGTAGAGGCCACACGCTCCCAAGATGAGGCCGACAAACTGCCACTTAAACCAGGGCAAAACGTCTGGGTGGGGGTGCGGCATGTTCACGCCCTGGAACATCCCGGTTTACGGTTTCTCATTTTGACAGATGGTTCTCCGATGTCCCAGGCGGCCGTTTACACGGCCGGGCACATTGCCCGCCTGGCACACGCCCGCGTGACCTTGTTGGGGTATGGGTTAAAAGGGGAGGTGTTGCAAAAACATTTGCAAGAGGCAAAGGAGTGGTTGGGCAGTGGGCTGGCTGCGCTAGAAGTTTTGCCTGTTTCCGATGCCCCTGTGGTAGCCGCGCGGCGAGAGGTGGAACGGCAATCTTATGATCTGGTGGTGATGGGGTTTGCCTTTCAGGAAGACAAAATCACGCTGGCAGAAGAGTTGTTGGCGATGGGGGAACACCATTTGCTGTTGGTGCCGCGTAACCAGTCGGCTCCCACACGGGTGCTGATTTGTGTCACGGCGGGGGAACCAGGAAAAGAGGATGTATTGTTTAGCGGCCGTTTAACCCGTCATTTAGGGGCTTCGGCTCGCCTGGTCTCTGTTTTGCCCACATTGGAAGGGGGTGGTGAGGAGCGAGAACGGGCCAGGCGGTTTTTGTCGGGTGGGGAGCGGACGATGGAGTTATGGGGGGTGCCAACGGAAACGGCCGTTCGTTCTGGCCCGGTACGGGATGAAATTTTAGCGGAGTTAAAAGCAGGGGAATATGACTTGTTGGTGATGGGGGCACCCCTGCCCGATGAAGAAGGGCATGTTAGCCTGTCGGGAGTGACGGGTCAGGTATTGCGCCAGGTGACGGATCGGGCTTGTCTGGTTGTCCGTTCTGTCATGCCACCCCGCACCAACCCGTTTGTTTCCGGTCAAGTACGTGTTCACGCTTTGAAGGAGGTTATTTAACAATGTTTCACTTAACCACACAAAAGAAATGGGCAGGAATCGGCCGTTTTCGTTCAGGTTGGTTCCTCTACCTTTTGTTCTTGATAGCAGCTTGTGGGGGTCGTTCAGCAGACAGTCCCACATCTGAAAATGGCAGCCAACCCATCAAACTTATTCTGGGAGCCTACACCACTCCCCGCGAAGCGTATGGGGAAATTTTGCCCCTGTTTCAAACTTACTGGCTGGAAAAAACGGGCCAGGAAGTGATTTTTGAGGAATCCTATCTTGGCTCTGGGGCACAATCCCGCGCTGTCGTCGAGGGGTTTGAAGCCGATGTGGTAGCCCTGTCGCTGGAAGCAGACATCACCCGAATCGTTAATGCTGGATTGATTACCCACGATTGGAAAGGTGTGCCGCACAATGGCATGGTTAGTACCTCCCTGGTGGTTTTTGGGGTGCGGGCTGGCAATCCTCTGGGGATTCAGGATTGGCACGATCTGGCGCGGGATGGGGTGGAGCTATTAACTCCCAACCCCAAAACGAGTGGTGGGGCTATGTGGAATATCCTGTCTCTGTATGGGGCGGCCAAACGGGGGTTTGTGGTAGGGGTGGCTGCGGATGATGAAACGGCCGTTACCAATTTCCTGCAAGCTGTTATAGGCAACGTTTTTGTGATGGATAAAGGAGCGCGGGAAAGCATTACCAACTACGAACAAGGTGTTGGCAATGTCATCATCACCTATGAAAACGAAATCCTGGTGGGGCAACAAGCTGGTCAGGATTATGAGATGGTTATCCCCCGTTCCAGCATTTTGATTGAAAACCCGGTGGCAGTGGTGGATGTTTACGCAGATAAACATGGCACCCGTGAAGTGGCCGAAGCCTTTGTCACGTTTTTATTTACCCCGCAAGCCCAAAAGATTTTTGCGCGCCATGGGTTACGGGCGGTAGATGAAACGGTGGCTGCGGAAACGGCCGAACAGTACCCCGCCATTGAAGATATTTTCACTATTGAATACTTTGGTGGCTGGCCCACCGCCACTGAGACCTTTTTTGGCCAGAATGGCATCTTCACCGCCGCAGTGGCACAGTTGAACCTGCCAACAAATGAGTAGTTTGCCAGTATCAGGGGTATCGTATGGCGTAAACGAACGATGCCATAGACAACACACCCAAAACCACCAGGAAGTTTTATGACCATCTTAACCCGTCGTACCAAAACCCAATCCGTTTCTGCGACTCCTCATGACAAACGCCCGCCCTGGGGCACTCTGGGTGTGCGCTCGGTCGCCTTTGTTTATCTGGTCGTTATGCTCATCATTCCACTGACCGTCATTTTCTGGGACGGGTTCCAGGAAGGGTTAACTGGATTGTGGCAATCGGTGACTCAACCGGTTGCTTTAAGTTCTTTATGGCTCACCTTGTGGACTTCGGCCGTGATGGTTCTCATCAACAGTGTCATGGGGCTGCTCACGGCCTACGTTCTGGTGCGTTACACCTTCCCTGGCAAATCCTTTCTCAACGCCATTATTGACTTGCCCCTGGCGATTCCTACCCTGGTCACAGGTGTCATGTTGGTGGTGTTATACGGCCCACAACAGGCATTAGGTGGGTGGTTAAATGATCAGTTTGGCTGGCGCATCATTTTTGCCCCGCCCGGCATCATTCTGGCTCTGTTATTTA
The DNA here is from genome assembly GCA_964585465.1 of uncultured Ardenticatenaceae bacterium. Lineage (GTDB taxonomy): Bacteria > Chloroflexota > Anaerolineae > Promineifilales > Promineifilaceae > CAZPEJ01. The sequence goes on along the minus strand of CAZPEJ010000046.1, from coordinate 3,028 downwards.
TCACTTTTCCTTTTGTGGTGCGAACGGTGCAGCCTGTATTGCTTGAATTGGATCAAACCCAGGAAGATGCCGCAGCCACAATGGGGGCTGGAGCCTGGACAATTTTTCGCCGTGTCACGCTGCCAGCCTTGATGTTGCCCCTGCTGAGTGGATCGCTGCTCAGTTTTGCGCGGGCAATTGGGGAGTTTGGGGCGATTGTAATTGTGGCTGGAAATATCCCCTTTCGCTCCCAAACGGCGGCTGTGTATGTTTTTGGTGAAGTGGAATCGGAAAACCGCCTGGGAGCTAGTGCCGTGTCGGTGGTGATGATGGCCATTGCCTTTGGGTTGATTGCTCTGGTGAACTGGCTGCAACGGCGGTCACGTCAATAACCTGTGGAGTGAACAATATGACGAGTATGACAACAGTAGTTCGTGGTACGCCCACCACTCAGGCTGGTTTGTGGCGGCGGCGGTTGTTAATTGGCATTGTGGCTGGTTATGTGGGTTTTTTGATTATTGCCCCGCTGGTGGGGCTGGTAAATGGGGCTTTGGCTGAAGGTGTACGGGCCGTCTGGCAGTCGCTCAATGATCCAGATGTGTGGGCGGCGTTTGTGCAGACCTTACAAATTAGTTTGATTACAGTGATCGTTCACTCAGTCACGGGAACGGCCGTTGCCTGGGTTTTTGTGCGCCACCAGTTTCGCGGTAAATGGCTGCTGGATGGGTTCGTAGATTTACCGTTTGCTGTTTCTCCGGTTGTCGTTGGGTATATGCTCATTTTGCTTTTTGGGCGGCGCGGACTGCTATCCCCGCTGTTAGAGGCATGGGATATTCAGGTAGTGTTTGCCTTTCCTGGTTTGGTATTAGCTACCCTGTTTGTCACCCTGCCCTTTATGATTCGAGAGTTAATACCGGTGTTAGAGGCGTTTGATGTGCGGCAGGAACAGGCAGCCGCCACGTTAGGGGCTACAAGCTGGCAAACTTTCTGGCGGGTGACATTCCCAGCCTTACGTTGGGGGTTTATTTATGGCCTCACCCTGACATTTGCTCGTGCTTTGGGAGAGTTTGGGGCGGTGTTGGTGGTGGGAGGGGGTATTCAGGGGCGAACAGAAACAGTGCCGATTTTTATTTTCCGTGCCCTGGATGAACGTCTGTATACCGGGGCTTATAGTGCGGCTCTGGTCTTGGGGGCGTTTTCGCTGCTGCTCATTTTGGGAACGGATTGGTGGCGACGCAGAAGTAACCGGTAAGGGGCGTATGACATGTTTTCCCGTCACAACCCGCCCCTGCCCGGTCAATACACAATATGCCACCTGTCAGGATAATGAGACAAGTTTTAACTGGGTAACGGCCGTTATTCTCTCCAACGCCTTTAACGCCTCGACTGGAGGTTCACTATCCAGGTTGATGAAAGACAAAGCTTCCCCACCCGGCCGGTCCCGCCCCATGCGCCATTCGCCAATGTTCACCGCATAAGCCGCCAGCAAGGTGCCAATTTGCCCAATTACCCCAGAAACATCCTTGTTTGCCATCACCAACAAAATCCCTTCTGGTTTTGCTTCCAACCTATATTCGTCCACCTGCACAATACGTGGCTCGCTGCCTGCAAACAGTACCCCGGCAATCAACCGTTCGCCGTTATCCCACTTCACCTTACAAGAAAGCAAATTGGGGTAATCCACTGCGCTGGTGCCTTTGGTTTGTGAGGTAGAAATGCCATGCTCCTCTGCCAGAACGGGGGCATTGATGTAGTTCACCTGGTCAGAAAGAGAGGTTTCCAGCAACCCTTTGAGCAAAGCGGCGGCCATTGGTTTAATCAGGGAGTCTACTGTTTCGCCATGAACCTGTACCTCAATGCGGCGAATGGGGCCACCAGCCAGTTTGGCGTGGAGTTTGCCCACCCGTTCGGCCAGCATTAAATACGGCCGGGAGGCGGCAAAATCTGGCCCGGCTTGAAACGGCATATTCACCGCATTCCGAAAATCGGTGCCACGTAACGCATCCAACATCTGATCGACAATCTGGGTAGCCACATCGCGCTGCGCTTCGATGGTGCTGGCCCCCAGATGGGGAGTGTGTACCACATTGGGCAATCCCAATAGCGGGTTATCGGCTGGTGGTGGCTCTTTGCGGAATACATCCAACCCGGCCGCCTTCACTTTGCCGCTTTTGAGGGCTGCCGCCAGCGCGTGGTCATCTATCAACTTACCACGCGCCGCATTGATGATAATCACCCCATCTTTCATCTGTTTGATGGCTTCAGCATTGATCATATTCTCCGTGTCGGTCTGCAACGCCGTGTGCATAGTGATGTAATCTGACTGGGCATATAACTCGTCCAGGTCTACCAGTGTCACCCCCAACTCCCGGCCGATTTCTTCCGACACATACGGGTCATACGCCACAATTTCCATGCCAAAAGCCTGGGCACGTTTTGCCACTAAACGGCCGATTCGCCCAAACCCCACCACCCCCAACGTCTTACGGTACAACTGCACCCCTGTGTATTTAGACCGTTCCCACTCTCCTGCTTTCAGAGAAGCATGGGCCTGGGCCGTGTGGCGGCTAACGGCTAACATCAGAGCCATGGCCTGTTCTGCGGTTGCAATGCTGTTAGCCTGGGGGGTATTCATCACAATAATGCCGCGCATGGTGGCAGCCTTGACATCAATGTTATCCACCCCCATGCCCGCCCGCCCCACCACCTTCAAGGCAGTGCCTGCGGCCAACACATCTTCATCTACCATCGTTTCGCTGCGGACAATCAAGGCATCATAAGCCGGAATAATTGTCAGCAACTCCTCTTTTTTCAAACCTGTTTTCACATCATAGGTGGCATCGGTGGCCTGTTTTAGCCGTTCCAAACCATCCGCACCCAACTTATCGGAAACCAAAATACGAAACATGAAGTACCTCGTGAAATGTGAAACGTGAAACGTCAAACATCAAATCAACCTTGCCTCACGGTTTATACACCTAAAAATTCGTCTATGGCTGCAAACAGTTCTTCCATATCACTCATTTGCAGGTCGCCCATGTGGGCAATG
>CAZPEJ010000045.1:0-15877 GCA_964585465.1 uncultured Ardenticatenaceae bacterium | reverse complement strand
CAGGTGGATGGATTACACACGGTGGTGGTGCAAAATACGGCCGAAACCAGCGGCAACTACACCCTCTACCTTTACGACACCCTTACCATTGCCGCTAACACCACTCAGGAAACTGGCACATTGGCCGCAGGTGAAACCAAAACCTATACCGCCACTTCCAATGGCGGCCGCCCTGTGTTAGTTTTTGCCGATCCGGCCGATGAATCGAACCTGATCATGCAAATCACCGATAACAACGGCACCCTCATCACCGAAGCCAACTACGCTGGCACAGGATCGGCCGAAGCCTTATTTGTGCTACCCCTACAAACCACCACCTACACCATTCGCCTCTCAGAAGCAGGCGGTGGAGCAGCGAATTATGCAATAGTGATTGTAACTTTAGAATAGCCGTCAGCAGGGAAGCTATCAGCCGTCAGCCGTCAGCAGGGAAGCTGAAAGCTGATAGCTGATAGCTGATAGCTTAGGAGAACTTAATGATAATCGTCATAGACAATTACGATTCATTCACCTACAACTTGGTGCAATACTTTGGTGAATTGGGGGCGGAGTTGCAAATTTTTCGCAACGACCAGGTGACGGTGCAAGATGTTCAAACGCTTGCTCCGAGCCACATTGTCATCAGCCCAGGGCCGGGTAACCCCACCGACGGCGGTATTTCCAATGATGTATTGCGCCATTTTGGCCCTACCACACCCATTTTTGGTGTCTGCCTGGGGCATCAATGTATGGGGTATGTGTATGGTGGCCAGGTGAGCCGCGCCCCGCGCCTGATGCACGGCAAAACCTCCGCTATCTACCATCACGGCAAAGGGTTGTTTTCCGGCGTGCCCAGCCCGTTTAAGGCCACCCGCTACCACTCACTGATTGTGGAGGAGCCACTGCCCGACAGCCTGCAAGTGACCGCTTTCACCCGTGACGGCGAGGTGATGGGGTTGCGACACAAGGAATATCCGACGGTTGGGGTACAATTCCACCCGGAAAGCATCCTCACCGAACATGGCAAACGCATTTTGCAAAACTTTCTCGATTTACGATTATAGATTGACGAGTAAAAGAGATGCCTCACGTTTCACGTTTTACGTTTCACGCCATCGTCGGGATGTTAATGTTCTTGGTGTGCGGCTGTCGGCCGTTTTCCGATTCTGTGGCTGTTCCTACGGCCGTTCCTACGGCCGTTCCCACTGACATATCCACCATCTTGGTTGAATACCAGGAGTGGACACAAGTAACAGCCGAACCGCGCAACGTCTCGATTGGTTTTTGGTTGTTGTGCCGCACGCCTAATAAAGAAGAAACCGCCTTCCTGGAAAGCGAACATGGCGATTTGTACTTGCAAGTGTATGTCAACGACATTGGGCAGGAAGCCATGATGCAGGCTGAAAACCCCGTCTTTTCGGTGGGCAGTGTCATTGTTAAAGAAAAGCTGGTTGAAGCAGAGACAGAACCCGTTGCCCTGGGGATGATGATTAAACGAGAAGCAGGTTTTAACCCGGCCGGGGGTGATTGGGAGTATGTGTACTGGACGGCCGATTCTGTGACACAAGGTGCAGCCCTGGCTCATTGCCAGGAGTGCCACCTGGGACAAACCGAGACGGATTCCGTTTTTCGGCCGTATGTAACGTTTGAACCTGGTGAGTAAGGACAAAAAAAGAGATTAGCGATTAGAGATTGGTTTACATCTAATCTCCAATCTCTAATCTCCAATCTCCTATATTGTGAGGATTAAAAGATGAGTGCTGTAAATGGATTTGAACTGGTACACGAGCGAGAAATTCCTGAGTACAAAACACGGGCAAAATTATACCGTCACCTGAAAACCGGTGCGGAACTGCTCTCGATGGAAAATGACGACGAAAACAAAACCTTTGGCATCACCTTTCGCACCCCGCCCGCCGATTCTACAGGACTGCCGCATATCCTGGAACATGCCGTGCTGGGTGGTTCGCGCAAATACCAGGCCAAAGAGCCGTTTGTGGAATTGATTAAAGGTTCACTCTACACCTTCATCAATGCCATCACCTTTGGTGACCACACCAGCTACCCGGTTGCCAGCACCAACACCCAAGATTTTTATAACCTGGTGGATGTGTACCTGGATGCGGTTTTTCATCCGCTGATTACCCCTCACCACCTGGCCCAGGAGGGGTGGCATTATGAATTGAACCACCTGGATGACCCGCTGATTTACAAAGGAGTGGTGTTTAATGAGATGAAAGGGGCGTACTCCTCGCCAGATGGGTTGTTGGGGCGAAATACCATACGGCGACTTTTCCCTGATAATGTGTATGGACGTGATTCGGGCGGCGATCCCAAAGTGATGCCGGAGTTGACGTATGAGCAGTTCAAACAGTTTCACCAGACGTATTACCACCCTTCTAACGCCATGATTTATTTTTATGGGGACGATGATCCAGCGCGGCGGTTTGAGGTGTTGGAACGGTATCTGGCAAATTTTGAACGGGCGGAGGTGGATTCGGCCGTTTCCTTTCATCCCCCTTTTCCCGAACCGCAACACCATGTACTCCCCTACGCGGTTGACCCCGGCACCGACGGCCGAAAAAAGGGTTACACCCACATGGCCTGGGCATTGCCCGAAACGGCCGATCCTGAGTTGGTCTGGGGCCTCAGCATCCTCTCTTATGCCATCGTAGGCACCCAGGCCTCCCCCTTGCGGAAAGCCCTGCTCGATTCTGGCCTGGGTGAAGATTTAACCGGTTCTGGCCTCTCCACCCGCATGAAACAGATGACCTTTTCGGCTGGTATGAAAGGCATGAATACGGCCGATTCTGCCAAAGTAGAATCGCTTATTTTGGCAACCCTGGAAAAACTGGCAACCGAGGGCATTGAACCCGACATGGTGGAAGCGGCCATTAACTCCATCGAGTTCAGCCTGCGCGAAAATAACACCGGCTCCTTTCCGCGTGGCCTCAGCCTGATGTTTCGGGCATTGGGTAATTGGGTTTACGACCTTGATCCGTTGTTGCCAGTACAATTTGAGGCGGCATTAGCGGCCGTTAAAAACAACCTTGCTAACCCGGCTTACCTCCCCGACCTCATCCGCACCCACCTGCTGGACAACCCCCACCGGATTACCCTGGTATTACAACCCGACCCGGAGCTGCGCCAACGGGAAGAAACGGCCGAAAAAGAAAAACTGGCCGCTGTCAAAACCAGCCTGAACGAAGCACAATTACAACAAATTATGGCAGAAACGGCCGAACTCAAACGCCGCCAGGAGGCCCCCGATACCCCCGAAAACCTGGCCGCCATTCCCCGCCTCACCCTGGCTGACCTGGAACGGCAAATTAGAACCATTCCATCAGAAGAAGTGGGGTTCCAAAACGGCCGAATCCTGCACCACGACCTGTTCACCAACGGCATCCTCTACCTGGACATCGCCTTCGACTTTCACACCGTCCCCGCCGACCTGCTGCCCTACCTCAGCCTCTTTTTAAGTTGCCTGGTACAAATTGGCACCGAAAAAGAGGATTATGTCAAACTTTCGCAAAGAATCGGCCGAAAAACAGGCGGCATCTGGGGTTCCTCCCTCGTCTCCTCCATACGGAAATTTGAACCACAGGGGAAATTTGAGCCACAGATTTTCACAGATGATACGGATCAAACAGATCAAATCGGTGTAAATCCGTCCTATCCGTCCATATCTGTGGTTAAATCCCCCCCCACCGCCGCCCGGCTACTCCTACGCGGCAAAGCCACTCTGCCCCAACTGCCAGACCTGCTGGCTATCATGCAAGACATCCTGCTCACCATTCGCCTGGACAACCGCGACCGCTTCCGCCAGATTGTCCTCAAAGCCAAAGCCGCCAAAGAGTCTGGCCTGGTTCCGGCGGGCAACAGCGTGGTAGCCACCCGCCTGCACGCTTATTTCAACGAAGCCGACTGGGTAGCCGAGCAGATGGGTGGCCTCAACTACCTGTTTTTCTTGCGCCAGGTGGCCCAGGACATCGAAACGGATTGGCCGGGTGTGTTGCAAAAGTTAGAGCAGGTGCGTGGGTTGGTCATCAACCAAAACAACTATCTTTGTAACGTTACATTAGACGCAACCAGCTATGCTCAAATTCGGCCGCAATTGGAACAATTATTGGCTGCCTTGCCTGCCCACCCGGCCCAAACGGTGCAGTGGAACCCCGCCCTGGTGCCGCAACATGAAGGGTTGACTATCCCCGCCCAAGTGAACTACGTGGGCAAAGCCGCCAACCTGTATGAGTTGGGCTACCAACTGCACGGTTCTATCTCTGTCATCACCCGCTATCTTCGTACCACCTGGTTATGGGACAAAGTGCGAGTGCAGGGTGGGGCGTATGGGGTTTCCTGCGGCTTCGACCGTGATTCGGGGGTGTTGACCTACACCTCTTACCGCGATCCCAATCTGGTTGGTACGTTGGATGTGTATAATCAAAGCGGTAACTTTTTACGCCAGCTGAATCTGCCTCAGGATGAACTGGTGAAAGGTATTATTGGCACCATTGGGGCGATGGACGGCTACCAACTGCCCGATGCCAAAGGGTATACTTCGCTGGTGCGCTACCTGATTGGGATCACCGACGCAGACCGCCAGCAATATCGGGACGAGGTGCTTGCCACCACCCCGGCCGACTTCCAAACCTTTGCCGATGTGTTAGACCGGGTAGCAGCCCAGGGGTATGTGGCGGTGATGGGATCGGTGGAGGGGATAACGGCCGTAAACACCAACAACTGGCTCAAGGTGACAAAGGTGATGTAAGTCAATCATGCCTCTCCCTCCCAACATCCACTTCCTCCAGCGCGGCTGGTTTAACAGCAATAGCATCCTGCTCACGGGCCGGGATGGTGTGGTGGTGGTGGATACCGGTCACCGCGATGATGCGGATGAGTTGTTGAGCCTTATCCAGCAGGCGGGGGTTCATGTGGCTGATATTTCCCTCATTGTCAACACCCATTGCCACTGGGATCATCATGGCGGAAATGCGGCGATTCAGACAGTGAGTGGGGCAAAGGTGGCGTTGGGGGCAAAAACGGCCGAATTATTCAGCCACAACAATCAATATGGCATGTGGTCTGGTTATTTTGGCATCGAGATGAACCATGTCACGGCCGATTGGCTGCTCTGTCCCGGCGAAACGGTGCAACTGGCCGGGCTGCCTTTTGAAATTATCGCCACCCCCGGCCACGCTCTTGACGGTATTTCCCTCTACCAGCCCGACTACCATCTGCTGATTTGTGCCGATGTGTTGCTGGAAGGGGGAGATTGTGGCATTTTGAATACGGCCGTTCACGGCCCGGCCGCCCTGGACGCAGCCATTCAAACCGTTCAAACCCTGCAACAATACCATATCACCATCACCCTGCCCGGACACGGCAACCTGATTACCGATACCCCTGGCAATTTGCAGGCTCTCGCCCATCGCCTGGAACGTTTCCGCCGCGAGCCTGCCCAAATAGCCTGGCATCTGTGCCGCCGGGTGGTAATGACCTATCTGATGAGCCACCACCCCATCACCCTGACCGATTTAGTTTCCCAAATGTCCCACACCCCCTGGCTGGGTGATTACATGCCCGCCTGCGGATTCACCACCCCCACTGATTTTGTCGCCCACCTGGTTGGCGAATTTACCCAACGCGGTTTGGTGCAAGTTGAAGATGGACTATTGACAAGTTTAGTAGCAAGATAGCTGTCAGCTGTCAGCTTTTGGCTGATAGCTGATAGCTGACGGCTGATAGCTGACAACTGACAGCTAATTGGAGGAACGATGCCCCTAAAATTCGCCATTGCCGAAGTGATAAACGGCCGAAACCTGACCCTGGAACAAGCTGAAAAAGCTATGAACATCATCATGGACGGAGAAGCCACTCTGGCCCAGATTGGCAGCTACCTCACCGCCCTACGCATGAAGGGTGAGACGGTGGAGGAGATTGCTGGCAGTGCCAAAGCCATGCGTGCCCATGTGGTGCCGGTGCCAGTAGACCTCACCGGCATTGGCTCGATGTTGGTAGACACCTGTGGCACGGGTGGCGACGGCAAACATACCTTTAATATCTCCACAACGGCCGCTTTTGTGGTGGCCGGGTATGGGGTAAAAGTGGCTAAACATGGCAACCGCGCCGCCAGCAGCCGCTCAGGATCGGCCGATTTGCTCATGGCGTTGGGTGGCAACCTGGAATTGCCCCCAGAACAGGTGGCGGAATGTGTGGACGAGGTAGGCATTGGTTTTTTGTATGCCGTCAAACACCACCCAGCCATGCGCTACGCCATTGGCCCGCGCCGCGAACTGGGACAACGCACCATTTTTAACGTCCTTGGCCCGCTCACCAACCCGGCCGGGGCCACCCACCAACTGATTGGGGTGTACGACCCGTCCCTCACCGAACCGATGGCCCATGTGTTGCAGGCCTTGGGCAGCAAAGCCGCTTTTGTGGTGCATGGGGCTGATGGTCTGGATGAACTGTCTACCACTGGCCCCAACCGCGTCAGTTACCTGAAAAATGGTGAGGTGACAACGTTTGTGCTGGATTCGGCCGATTTAGGTTTCCCTCGTGCTTCATTAGATGATTTGTTGGGTGGTACACCAGAAGAAAACGCCCAAATCACCCTCAATATCCTCAACGGCAACGACAAAGGGCCACGCCGCGATATGGTGTTGCTCAATGCTGCCGCTGCCCTGAGTATTGATTGCAACGATTGGCAAGCTGGTTTGGAAGAGGCAAAACAATCGCTGGAGAGCGGCCGGGCGTTGGCAACATTGCAGGCATGGGTGGCAAAGACAAACCAGTTTAAGGCGTGAAACGTGAAGCGTGAAACGTGAAGCGTGTTACAATGTCACCAACAAGCTGAAAGCTAATAGCTACCAAAGGAGCGCAAAAATGTTAGACATGCCAACACGTACTAGCCAGGCAGGCGAACCTGTTTGGGAACTGGCACGTCTGTTTCCAGAGCAAGGCGTATGGAGCGAAGAGGAGTACCTGGCTTTGGAAACAAACCATTTGGTGGAATTTTCTAATGGCTTTTTGGAGTTTTTATTGCTTCCTACTCAATCACATCAATTGATTCTGGGTTATTTGTTTCAAGTACTGTTCGATTTTGTTAGAAGCTATCAATTAGGAGTTGTTTTAGCGGCACCGTTGGCGGTGCGGTTATGGGCGAAGAAGTACCGGGAGCCAGATATTGTGTTTATGTTTGCTCACAACAAAACCAGGCGCAAAAATGCGTATTGGGAAGGTGCGGATCTGGTGATGGAGGTGGTGAGCCGCGATGATCCGGCGCGGGATGTGGTGCTGAAACGGGAGGAGCATGCCCAGGCAGGGATTCCTGTGTATTGGCTGGTGGATCCGCAAAACGGCCGAATCACCGTCTTCACCCTCCCTGCGGATAACACCGTTTATCAGATTCATGGTGAATTTACACCCGGTCAACAAGCTACTTCGGTTTTATTGCCAGGATTTAGTGTGGAAGTAACGGCCGTTTTTGCAGCCGCCGATGAATAAGTGAATAAAGGTGAAACAGATGACAACCTTAACTTTTCCACAACCCCAAACAAAACCCATCTGGCCGGAACAAGGCCAGTGGACATATGAAGATTGGCTACAACTGCCTAACGACGGTTTTCAGTATGAAGTTTTAGATGGAGAGTTGTACATGAGTCCCCCACCCGGAACCTTTCATCAAAATACCCTTGGCTATTTATATTCAAGAATGCGGGTTTATGCAGATGATCATGATTTAGGAATTGTTCTATCTGCTCCAACTGGCGTTCGTTTGCCGAATCAGCCTGTGCCAGTGCAACCCGACATTTTATTTGTTAGCAAATTACGGCAGGGCATTATAAAACGGGATGAAGTAGCCGGTGCGCCGGATTTGGTGGTGGAAGTGTTATCGCCCAGCAATTGGACATATGACCGGGGGCTAAAACAGGAAGCATACCGGCAGGCGGGTGTGCGGGAGTATTGGATTGTGGATTACCGCGCCCGCAAAATCGAGGTGTTACAATTAGAAGAAGGGGATTATGTGTTGGTGGGGGAGTATAAAGAAGGAGATGTGGCAAAATCGGCCGTTTTAACCGACTTTTCCACCCCCGTTGCCAAGGTTTTTGCCTGGTAACTTCCTACGGTTCACTGTTTACTGTTCACCGTTCACTATTTACTGCCTATGAGCGTTTCCAATTTAGCTAAACAACGAGGCGAAATCCTCGACGAAATCATGCGGCACCACCGCGAACAACTGCCGAAAATTATGCGCGAAACCCCGTTTACCGATGTGCGAGCGTTGGCAAATGTGGCCCCTCCAACGGCCGATTTTTATGCTGCTTTGCAAGGGCCTGGGGTTTCTGTCATTGCTGAGTGTAAAAAAGCCTCCCCTAGCAAAGGGTTACTGGTTCATAAATATAATCCAGTGGAGATTGCCAAAACCTATGTCAAAGCCGGGGCCGTCGCCATCTCTGTCCTGACCGATGCCCGCCACTTTCAAGGCTCATTAGAGCATCTGCGCGATGTTAAGGAGTCAATCTCCAACCTTCAATCTCCAATCTCCAAACAAAAAATTGCTGTCCTCCGCAAAGATTTTATTTTCCACCCCTACCAGGTATACGAAGCGCGGGCGGCTGGGGCGGATGCAGTGTTGCTGATAGCGGCCGTTTTAGGGACAGCAGACCTGAAAACCTTGTTAGACCTGACCCATCAACTGGGCATGAACGCCCTGGTAGAAGTGCATACTCAAGAGGAAGTGGAACGGGTGTTGCCGCTTGGCCCGCGTATCATTGGGGTGAATAACCGCAACTTGCAAACCTTTCAGGTGGATTTTGACAATACCGCCCGATTGCGAAAACAGATTCCGCCCGACGTGGTTGTTGTGGCGGAAAGTGGCATCAAAACGGCCGATGACGTGCGTTTCCTGCGTCATGTAGGCGTGGATGCCATCCTCGTTGGCGAAACCCTCGTCACCAGCAAAGACATTTTCCACACCACCCAGAGTTTAGTGAAAGCTGGTTTACGCCGGTGAATTTAGTAAACAGTGAACAGTGAACAGTCAACAGTGGACTGCCCACTGTTCACTGCCCACTGTTCACTGTTGACTGTCCCCTTGACGGCCGTTTTTCATTCGCTAAAATTGATACAAAATATCATTGATACAAAATATCAATTTAGGAGAGTGAAAAGATGCAAAAAATGATAGGAATGATAGGGGTGGTGAGCCTGATTTTGGGGTTGGTGGCTTGTGGCGGGGCAGAAACGGCCGATTCTGTCCCGGACGACCACACCGACGAATCAGGTAATGCCGGGGTATTAACCTTGCCCGCGTTAACGGCCGTTTCCCTGGGCAGTAACAAATTACAAGTGGTTGTTACCACCAGCGTTATGGGGGATGTGGTGGCTCAGGTAGGGGGAGAAACCATTGAGCTAACCACCTTGATGGGGCCAGGGCAAGATTCCCATAGCTACGAACCAACAGCCGGGGATTTAACGGCCGTCGCCGATGCCCACGTTCTTTTTGTAAACGGGTGGAACCTGGAGGAAAGCCTGCTCGATAACCTGATGGACATTGCCGAAGATACCCCTGTGGTACCGATTTCTGCCTATATCGAGCCGATTGCAGGCACACACGAGGAAGAAGAAGAAGCCGAGGAAGAACACGCCCATGAAGCGGCAGACCCACATACCTGGTTAGACCCCCATCATGTGTGGCAATGGGTAGATAATGTAGTACTGGTTTTGAGCAGTTTAGACCCGGCGAATACGGCCGTTTATCAACAAAACGCCGCCAGCTACAAAACAGAACTAGAGGAATTGATAACCTACTACGACCAACAAATTGCCACTTTACCCGTTGAGCAGCGCAAATTTGTTACCAACCACGACGCATTTGGTTATTTTGCCACCCGTTATGAGTTTGAACTTATCGGTACTGTCATTCCCTCCATCAGCACCCTATCCGAACCCTCTGCCAGCGGTTTAGCGGGGTTGGTAGAAGCCATGAAAACGGCCGAAGTCTGTACCCTCTTTGCTGAAACCAGTGCCAATGATGAACTGGCCCAGGCCGTTGCGGCCGAGTTAACCAATTGTGAAACTGTCCAGGTATTACCCCTTTTCACCGAATCCATTGGCCTGCCTGGCAGCGGCGCAGACAGCTACATCGGCATGATGCGTGTCAACCTGGATACCATTCTTGGTAGTTTGAGAAAATAACCTACGTCATACACACGAGACGTACCCCTTCCTCCATACCCTGTTTCATGGTTCTGATATAAAATCTCACTATGAATGATAAAGGAGTTCCCCACAACACCTCCGCCCCAACCCTGGAGATGAAAGATGTTACGGTGGCCTATGCCGCAGGCACGAATGGTGTAACCAGCCGGGGAGGATTTTGTGCCCTGCAAAATGCCTCTTTCCAGGTAGACCGGGGGCACCGGGTGGCGGTGGTTGGCCCAAACGGGGCTGGCAAAAGCACCTTATTTAAGTTAATTGTTGGCACCGTAAAACCTACCAGTGGGTTGGTGCAGGTCTATGGTTACAAACCTGTTGGTCACATCTGTATTGGGTATGTGCCACAGCGCAACCAGATTGATTGGTCGTTTCCGGTCACGGTGGCAGATGTGGTGATGATGGGGCGGGTGGGGCAAATGGGTTTGTTTCGCTGGCCGGGGCGGCGGGATTGGGAAGTGGTGAAAACCAGCCTGGAAAAGGTGAAGGCGTTACATCTGGAAAAAAAGCAGATTGGGGAACTATCGGGCGGGCAACAACAACGGGTTTTTATTGCTCGCGCCCTGGCACAAGAGGCAGAACTGCTGTTGTTAGACGAGCCGTTAGCTGGATTGGATGTGCCTAGCCAGCAAGCCATTTTTGAGATTTTAGATGTGTTGCGGGCGGAAGGGGTGACGGTGTTAATGGCAACCCATGATTTGGGATTGGCGGCGGAACAGTTTGACCGTATTTTGTTGCTCAATAAACAAGTGGTGGCTTATGGCCCGGCAACGGCCGTTTTGCAACCCCACTACTTGTTACAAGCCTACGGCGGCTTAATGCCGCACCAGTTTAAGAATTAGGACCCTATGGTAAATTGGCTGATTGAACCGCTACAATACACTTTTATTGTGCGTGCCTTGCTGGCGGCGGCAGTGGTGGGGGTGGTGTGTTCCGTTTTAGGCACCTATGTGGTATTGCGTGGCATGGCCTTTTTTGGGGATGCTCTGGCTCACACCATTTTACCTGGTGTGGTGGTGGCTTTTTTGCTGGGTTTACCGCTGGCGTTGGGGGCCTTGGTGATGGGCATCATAACGGCCGTTGGCATTGGTGCCCTCAGCAACCAGGGAGTGGTCAAAGAAGATACTGCCATTGGGGTCATTTTTGCTGGCACATTTGCCCTGGGAGTAGCCCTGCTTTCTGTCACTGGCAACTACACAGTTGACCTGGCCCACTTTCTTTTTGGCAATTTGTTGGGGGTTTCTAATACCGATTTGTGGCTGATGACCATTTTGGGCGGTGTTGTTTTACTGTTCATCTTTCTGTTTTACAAAGAGTTCCTGGTCATTTCTTTTGACATCACGTTAGCAACTACGTTGCGCCTGCCCACCACCTTTTTGCGTTATCTGTTGCTTATTTTGATGGCTGTTACGATTGTGGTAGCCCTTCAGGTCGTTGGCATCGCCTTGATGGTAGCCATGTTGGTTACACCAGCCGCCACCGCCTCCTTGTTGACCCGCCGTTTGCCTTCCATGATGGTTATTTCTGCCGGGGTGGGTGTTTTTTCTGGCATCACGGGTTTGTACCTCTCCTATTACTTGAATATCGCTTCTGGCCCTTCGGTGGTACTGGTTGCCACCACATTATTCCTGTTATCCTTTTTATTTGCCCCGCAGCAGGGGTTTGTCTGGCGTAAATCGTGAAGTGGAGGAATATGTCTACCCTATCCACTGAGTTATCAGATGCGTTGCAAACAAAAGGTTATCGTTTAACGGCCGCCCGGCAACAAATTTTGCTGACACTGGTGAGTTGTGGCGGCCATGTAAGTGCCGATGAGTTGGCAGAAATGGTACAAAGCCAATCGCCGGGAATCGGCCGTATGACGGTGTACCGCACCCTCGATTTACTCAGTGAGTTGGGTCTGATTCGCCCGGTCTACCAGGGTACTGGTGCAGCCCATTACATTCTAATGCAAAACGGGCATCATCACCATTTGGTGTGTGCCAGTTGTGCCAGGGTGATTGAATTTGATGAATGTGCTTTGACGGAAGTTGAACGAGTGATTGCCGAAAGGTTTAACTTTCAGGTGCAAGGGCATTTAGTGGAATTTTACGGCCGTTGTGCCAATTGCCAACCGTAAAAAGAAAAGGGCATAAACTAACATTTTCTTAGAGATTGGAGATTAGAGATTCGTCAATCTCTAATCTCCAATCTCTAATCCCCTTCTTTTTTATACACCATGTGCCAGCCGCGTTTGTGACAGTTGGGGCAAAGCATAAACCATCGGGGATTGCCAATGGCTTTCCAACGAATACCCCCTGTCTCCCATACCGACCGCTCATGTTGACAAGATGGGCATTGAATCGTCCAGGAATGTGAGTCTGCTTCCATGCTAGATGCCCAACTGGCAGGCAGAACTCGCTTAAAAAATTCTTGAATTGCTGACATGAGTTTGTAGATATATTCACAGAGATTAGGGATTAGAGATTCGCCAATCTCTAATCCCCAATCTCTAATCCCCTTCAACAGAATGTCAATTGATGACCTTATGCAATGTACAAAATACCCTATCCGGTAACGGGTAAGCTGCTAATGGCGATATTGGGCACGACCAGGGAGGCATTGACCCAGCCCACAGTGCCATTGGGCAAACGTACCTGTACCCAACTACCGTCGGCGTTGCGCCCTAACAAGGTGACAACCAACCCCTGATAGGCGACGGTAATGGCGTTATACCCTAACCCAGGGCCGGTGCGAACGTTTAAAGCTCCGCTGTTGATAACGGCCGTTGCTGTAACTTCCCAGCCAGTGATGACAGGAATGGTGTTCAGGCTGACATTTGCTGTGACTAGAGTGGCACGCACCCACCCTTCGCGCCCATCGGTGAGGCGAATTTGTACCCAGGAGTTATCGGAAATACGGCCGATTAACGTGGCAGTATCCCCCCAATCCAACACTGTCACCTGAGCATATCCCACCCCTGGGCCAGTCCGCACATTCAAGGCTCCGGTCACGACGGTGATGGTTGGGACAGTGGGTTGTGGTGGGGCTGCCACCACCGGCAAACTGCTAATCGCCACACTGGGTTGTAGCAGGGAGGCATTCACCCAACCTTCTGTACCGTTGGATAACCGCACCTTAACCCAGCTGTTGTCCTGTACCCGCCCCAACAGGGTGACAACCTGCCCTTGAAAAACGACGGTGATAGCGTTGTATTGCAGCCCTGGCCCGGTACGCACATTAAGGGCCCCAGTGGCAATAACGGCCGTTCCGGTGGTACTACCTGGGGTGCTGCCACCCGCTTCCAGAAGTGGCAAACTGCTAATCGCTACTCCTGGTTGAATGTAGTACGCATTAACCCACCCTTCGGCTCCGCCTGATGTACGAACTTTGGCCCAACTGCTGTTGCTATTACGCCCCAACAGGGTAACAGTTTGCCCCTGGTAGACGGTGGTTAAGATGTTGTAGCTGATGCCAGGGCCACTGCGAATGTTTAAGGCCCCGGTGGCAATAACGGCCGTTGCCCCGGTTGGGGTGGTGCTGGGTGCGGCTGGAGCCGGGCTGGCAGGTGCGGGCGAAACGGCTGCCTCTCCCACCACAGGCAACGAATTGATAGAAACGGTTGCCTGAATATAAGCGGCACTTAACCAGCCTTGTGTGCCTGCGGAAGTTTGCACTTTGAGCCAATTTCCAGCACTGTTACGCCCCAACAAAGAAATATCCTGCCCAGAGTATACCGTTCCAACCACTGCATAATTGCTACCTGGCCCGGCATACAGGTTTAACCCTGTCTGAGCAGCCACCGACTGATTCTGCTCCAGGTTGGGAGCAGCCGCAAGAGTGCCCGTGATGCCCAAAACAGATACTAATAGCACCACTATCCAACAAATCCGATAAATTGAGGTTTTACGTTTCATGAAACCCTCCCATGGGTTATGTGATGACCCTGAACACCAGGATCATAAGATTACATAATGTTTTCTCACCGCAGTATAACGGAGAAGGGCATCAAATGGCAAGGGGGAGAAAATTTTGGCGAGACTCTGTGGGCAAAAACAGATTTGTAAGGGATTTGGAGATGAGAGACTGCTTGCTGAAGGGGATGAGAGATTAGCCAATCTCTCATCCCCAACCTTCATGATAATATTCGTTGATGCCTTTTGCAAGTAGAGATTGAACAGGCCAGTTTCTAATCTCTTAAGAGGTTAAGGTTTTTTCAATCCGTTGGTCGGGGATGAACCAGATGAGGGCGACGATGGTATAAAGGGCAAAAGATAACAGGGGGCTGAGAAAGGCCAGGGGAATGGCAACGACATAAACCACCAGTGAGGTGATGCCTTTGCGATCTGTGCCTAATGCTTGTGCCAGGGCAGAATCTTTTCCATGATGTTGAATAAGGGCTTGGGTCAGCAGAAAGTAAGAAAAACCAGCCATCATCAAGGTGCCGCCATAAAATACGACGGGCCAGATAGCGAAGTTGTTTTCTCCCATCCAGCCTGTGGTGAATGGTATCAATGAGAGCCAGAATAGGAGATGTAAGTTGGCCCAGAGAACACGGCCGTTTACTTGTCGGGCGGCTTGTAACAAGTGGTGGTGGTTGTTCCAGTAGATGCCCAGATAAACAAAACTGAGTACATAACTGAGGAAGACGGGAATTAACGGCCGTAAAGCTGCTAACTCCGGTTCTTCTGGCACTTTGAGTTCCAACACCATAATAGTAATAATGATAGCTATCACCCCATCGCTAAATGCTTCCAATCGCCCTTTGTTCATTAGATTGCCTCACCTATAAACAAGAAACCGAGTTTTTTCGGAAAAACTCGGTTTCTTCAATGGTCGTTTACAGCTCCAGATACACTTTCCACGCTTCAGGGATTTCCCCATAGGCTACCAGGTAATCTACCCTGGGCGTTTTAGGTTCCCATAACATGGTTAAACCCGCTTCATGGGGGGTGCGGTTGCCTTTGCGATGGTTACAGACCGGGCAGGCACAGGCGGTATTGCCCCAGGTATTTCGGCCGTTTTTGCTTTTGGGGATAATGTGGTCAATGGTGAAATCCCGTTTGCTCAAGACCCGTCCTGCTTGTTTATCCCCCACACCAATGCCACAATAGATGCACTGATGCCCATCCCGTTCCATTACCCCCTGGCGGCTCCATCGGGCATGGCGGCGTGGTACATTGACGTATCGCTTCAAACGAATGACGGTTGGGATACGTAAGGTAGTGGTCACACCCTGAATGGCTACGGTGTCATTGGTGGCGGCATCCACCCGTCCGCGCCGCCACAAGGAGATAGCCCGCCATTTAGGGATGACGGCCAGAGGTTCATAGCTGGCGTTTAGTAATAAAACAGCCCCCATCAGTGCCCTCCGTTTGCAAATTAGCAAACTGCCAATTGTCAATATCCATCGTAAATTAGTTATACCAACAGTTCAAATTTTCACAAAATCAGGATGAGCCGCGAGGGAATCGAACCCCCAATCTTCGGATTAAAAGTCCGATGCTCTACCGATTGAGCTACCGGCCCAGGTTGGCTGCAAAAATCACCTGGGTTTTTGCAGCCTGCTGTTGAGCCAACCTGCCAGCTAAAGCCGGAAACCCGTCGGCTGAAGCCGGAACTACAAACGAAAACAAAAAACGCGGGCTTGTGGCCCGCGCTGGTGACAAAATGGGTAAAAAAACTTTGTCTAAAGTGTTGT
>CAZPEJ010000044.1:0-15911 GCA_964585465.1 uncultured Ardenticatenaceae bacterium | reverse complement strand
AGAAAATTCTTCATCAAGAGTTTGTTTTTTTCTTTCTTCTGAATGTGGATCAGGAATGGATAGACCTTTAACATAATGAAATATAGCCTCTAGAGTGTAGCCTTCTGCCCCCGCTATGAAAGGCACTTTCAACGTAGCGATAATAGCACGACACAAGTGAGCTTTCTCTTGCAGAGATAAAGAGTAAATCATGTTTTCTTCTCCGAAGTGGCAAGACTCACAAGTTCTGATGTTTCAATTTTTAGGGCTTTTGCTACTAGAATTAACACACGTAAAGTTGGTGATTTTTGCCCCCGTTCAATTTGACTTATATATGTGCGATGAAGCCCACACTCTAATGCCAACTCTTCTTGTGAAAGACCTAGTTTCTCTCGCCGTGAACGAATGGCAGCACCTAATAAAATTTCTGGCGTTTTGTTGACTAAAGTCATGCAGACAATAATCTACAAAGCAGGAATGGCCGTCAATAGACTTTAGTATTCGTTGTTTTCTAATAATTTTTGGGAGTTTACATTTTACAGAATATGTATTGGACTGCCGTATATGACAAAAACGCTTGTTTTTGCAGATTTTATCCACATATGGCATTAAAAGGTCAGAATTAGCGAACGTTGCAAATTGAGCATAATCCCATAATCATGAAACAAAGGTACTTTTGGTTGATGAGTTTGATGATTGTTAGTAGTTACCTGTTGGGTTGCCAGGAGGTGGCGGTGACAACGACGGCCGTTCCCACCCCTGTAACCCAACTGATTATCCCCGTTACGGCCGTTCCCACCCTGACCCAACCGGTATTCCCATCCGTCACCCCAACCCCAACCGTTTCCCCTTCGCCTACTGCTACTGTCACCCCACCCCCCACCAGCACTCCACGCCCAACCCTGGTAGTTGCCGTGCCAACACAATGGCTAGAGGTGGCAGAAACGGCCGTTTCCCAGTTGAACCAGACAAACAGCAGTTGGTTTTGGCAGGTGAGCCAGCAAGAAGATGGGGCTGCCGCGTTGGCGGCGGCGCAGGCCCATATCGCCCTGATAAACCATGCCGAAGGGCAACTTGTCTGGCAGGAACCCATCGCCCTGACGGTACCCTTCACCTATAACTGGTTTGAAGCTACCGCAGACGAGGTACATCGGATTCAGGCAGGCAACCACCCCATTGCCCGCGCCGTTCCCTGGTCGCAAATGACCCCAGACCAGAAAGCGTTGCGGGTGCAAGGGATGTTACCAGCCGATCCCAACTACCCCTTACAAGATAGCTGGTCGTTATGGGCGGCAACGGGGTATGAAACGGCCGTTTCCCCCTTGTTGACCGCCCTACAAACCGCCAGACCTGTCGAACCGGTCATTGAATTAGCGGCCGTTGGCGACATCATGTTAGATCGTTCGTTGGGGTATGTGATCCAGACGCAAAATAGCCCCCAATACCCCTTTTATAACGTCGCCCCCATTTTAACAGCCGCCGATATAACCGTTGGCAACCTGGAATGTGCCCTGGGAGATGTGGGGCAGCCTGTTTTGAAAAGTTATACCTTCCAGGCCCCGCCCGAAGCCGTCACCGCGCTGCAACTAGGTGGGTTTGATGTGATGTCACTAGCAAATAATCACGCCATGGATTACGGCCCAGAGGCGTTATTGCAGGGAATTTCCCTGCTGCAAGCGGGTGGAATTGCCCCCATTGGGGCCGGGGCCAATGCGGCGGCGGCTCGTGCCTCTCACATTACCCAGGTGAATGGTTTGACAATGGCATTTCTGGGGTATGTCAATGTGCCCGTTGAGGCCAGCGGCACTTTTTTTGACACCCAAAGCTGGACAGCAACGGAGACGGCTCCTGGGTTGGCCTGGGCAGAACCAGCGGTGATTCAAGAAGATGTAACGGCCGTTCGCTCCTCCGTTGATCTAGTCGTGGTGGTGTTACATAGTGGGTTTGAATACATTGAAGAACCCGGTGAGGAACAGATGGCAGCGGCTCATGCAGCCATTGACGCGGGCGCAGATATTGTCATTGGGCACCATGCCCACATTTTGCAGGGTATTGAGTTTTATCAGGGAGGGGTTATTGTTTACGGGCTGGGTAATTTTGCCTTTGAAATAGAAGGCGACCCTTCAACAGCCATTTTGCAAGTGTGGTTAGACCAAAACGGGGTGCGACAATTAGAAATTATTCCGGCCGTCATCCAATTTGGCGGCCAGCCACGCCTGGCAGAACCCTGGGAAGCCGGGCCGATTTTGCAGCAAATTTACTACCTCACCACCGTTGTCAACTTTCCCAAGTAAATTAAAGAAAGTAAACAGTAGACAGTAAACAGGACACACTCTTCACCATTTACTGTCTATTTTTGTCAAATGCCCATGTTGCTTAACGCATTGGCGACTTGCCCAATGGCAGTGACTAAGGTGTGATACGAGTTGTCGAGGCGAAACATCACCTCGTTTAACCGTTCCGCCAGATTGTCGGGCTGATGTTCCTGGCTGGTTTCCCCTAGTAAATTGTTTATATCCGCCAAGACGTTTTGTAATAACTCCTGCGTGTGCTCATCCAGCGAATCGGCCGTTTCCAGTTCTTGGTGTAACTGCTGCAACATCTCATCCAGTTTCTTTTCTGCCATAGTTTGATACCCCTTTAACCAGTACCCAGTAGTCAGTACCCAGTGGTCAGTGGTCAGACTGAGTACTGATTACTGAGTACTGTCCACTGTCCACTGTCCACTGCTCACTGTCCACTGTTCACTGCCTACCACTCCCTCACATCGGTGTCACATAAGCGGCCGTAATGCCCCCGTCTACCAAAAACTCCGTGCCTGTCATATAAGACGAATCATCCGAAGCCAGGAACAGGGCGGCTTTAGCCATCTCTTTGGCTTCGCCAAACCGGCCCATGGGAATGTGAACTAACCGACGCTGTTTTTTCTCCTCCGTGTTGAGGAATTTCATCAGCAGTTCGGTTCGTAGTGGCCCAGGGCTGAGAGCGTTCACACGGATGTTTTCGCGGGCATGGATCATAGCCAGTTCGCGGCTCATGGCCAGCACAGCCCCTTTGCTGGCGGTGTAGGCCAGTTGTGGGGTGGCTGCGCCCAAATGGGCCACAAAGGAGGCCGTATTGATGACGGAGCCACCACCCGCCCGTTGCAGCGCGGGAATGCCATATTTGCAGCCAAAAAAGACTCCTTTGACGTTGATGGCAAAGGTCAAATCCCATACAGCTTCGCTGGTGGTCATGGCGTTGTCGTCGTCGCTGTGCATGATGCCTGCGTTATTAAACAACACGTTCAACTTACCAAATGTACGCTCGGCTACTTGTACCATGTTTTCACAATCGGCCGTTTTAGACACATCCGCTCGCACATAAACCGCCTCCCCCCCGGCCGCACGAATCTCTGCCGCCACTGTTTCACCCGCCGCGTCGTTTACATCCACTGCTACCACCTGGGCACCTTCGGCTGCAAACAAAACGGCCGTTTCCTTGCCAATCCCACTCGCCGCTCCCGTAATTAATGCCACCTTTCCTGCCAATCGCATACCTGCCTCCTTGTCATTCTGGATAGTTGTTGGGCTAAAGAGCCATTAGCAATAGACATTATCGGCATTAAGAGAAACCTATCTCATCTTGTCATGCTGAACGAAGTCTGCGAAGTGAAGCATCTCTTACACCCAGAGTTAGCAGGATTCTTCGCTCCGCAGACTACGCTCAGAATGACATAAAATTCAAACGATTTTTATTTCCAATAATGTCTATTTTAGCTATTAACCATTAGCTAAAAACTTTCTAGCTAACAACTAACAACTAACAGTTAACAGCTAACAGCTCCCCCTTGTGCCCATCTTCACAATGTAGCAATTTTACCCCTGTTTAGAGAAAATCATAACTACCCTCAGAAATTTGTGTTTAATCATAGTAACAACACGGCTTGTCTGGAGAGATATGATGTTTTCATCCCTGATCCACATAAACAAGACATCACATGCCCGAATAGCACAAATCGTATTGCCCCATCACAAAGGAGAGAAGAAATTATGGAGTAAACCCCCACTATCCAACACCCCACCTTTTTTACACTCACTATTTTGGAAACAGGAGAAAAATTAAATGGCGACTAAAAAAACGGCTGCGAAAGCCCAAGATCATGATAAAAAAGTATTACACAACATGGGTTACGCCCAAGAACTGGCCCGCCGCATGAGCGGTTTTTCCAACTTTGCCATCTCATTTTCAATTATTTGCATTTTAGCCGGTGGCATTACCACCTTCCCAGTTGCCCTGAGCGCAGCAGGTGGTGGTTCCGTCGCAATTGGCTGGTTTGTTGGTGGCATCATTGCCATGATTGTTGCGCTTTCCATGGGGCAAATCGCCTCTGCCTTTCCGACAGCGGGCGGTTTATACCATTGGGGATCAATTCTCGGTGGGCGAGCACTGGGTTGGGCCACTGCCTGGTTTAACCTGCTAGGGTTGGTTTTTGTGGTGTCATCGGTAGACGTAGGGGTTTACTTGCTGTTCAAAGATTTGTTTTTGGGCACAGTATTGGGCGTAGATGTATCTAGTTGGGGTGTTTTGCATCAGGCGATTGGTGTAGCCCTCATCTTGATTTCCCAGGGTTTGTTTAATCATTACGGCATCAAAGTCACCACCATGTTGACCGACTTTAGCGGTTATCTGATTTTTGCCGTTGCCATTTTGCTCACAGGTTCTTTGCTCATCTTTTCCCCGGTACCCTTAGATTTTTCCCGCCTATTTACCTTCACCAACTTCACCGGCAGTACGGGAGGGGATGTATTTCCGGCAACCCAAAGTATGGCTTTTGCCTTTCTGTTGGGTTTGTTGTTTGTCTTGTACACCATTACAGGTTTTGATGCCTCGGCTCACACTTCCGAAGAAACCCATGATGCCCAAACGAACGTGCCAAAAGGCATGTGGACTTCTGTTTTTTGGTCATGGATTTTTGGCCTGATCATGGTTTCTACCTTTGTATTGGTCATGCCAGATGTCATAGAAGGTGCCGCCACAGGTTGGGGATCGTTTTATTACATGATTGGTGCATCAGAAATGCCCTCTGCCCTGCTGTTTATTTTGGGGTTAGGTATTGTGATTGCCAACTACCTGTGTGGGTTGGCTGGTTTAACCTCCACCTCTCGTATGATGTTTGCCTTTGCCCGCGATGGTGGTCTACCCGCTTCCCATTTGCTTTCCCATGTTAGCACCCAATTTCGCACCCCCACCTATGCCATCTGGACAAGTGCCGTGGTTGCCTTTTTGTCTACGTTGTATGCCGGGGCTTTTGTGGTGTTGGCCACAGGTTGTGCCGTCTTTTTGTACCTCTCGTATGTGATGCCGATTGCTGCCGGTATTTTGGCGGAAGGCAAAACCTGGAAAGAAAAAGGCCCCTTTACCCTGGGCGCGTTGTCCAAACCTAACGGAGCTTTGGCTGTTTTGGGGGCAATTGTTCTGGCGATTACCGGTTTCTTCCCACCCAATGAAAAGGTGTTTTATTTGACAATTGCAATGGTGGTGGTGATGGTGGTTCTCTGGTATACAGTGGAACGTAATCGGTTTGAAGGGGTACCTACCGGTGAGAAAATTAAGGAACGACAGAAGTTAATTGCTGAAATTGAGGCACGGTATCGAGATAGTGCTGCTGACTGATAAGTGGCAGTTTATTTTGTGAGCAACTGCACAGTTTTGTTAGAGACATGCGATGTTTTACTATCAATCTACTTGAATGATCTGCGGTTAAGGCATCGCATGTCTGAATAATCACAAAAACTCGGTTTTATCTGGCAGATAGTAGGAGAAACATTATGATGAATTCTAAGGTACAGGGTAAATTAACCCTGGAGGAGTTAAAAGCGAAGGTTGCCAAAGAGGAGATAGAGACGGTGTTGGTGGTGTTTCCTGATTTATACGGCCGTTTCATGGGCAAACGTGTCCCTGCCAACTTCTTCCTCGATAGTGTAGCTGATCACGGAATGCACGCCTGCGACTACCTGCTCACCGTAGACATGGAAATGGACGTGGTAGAAGGGTATAAGTTTTCCAACTGGGAAAAAGGGTACGGCGATTTTCACTGCAAACCCGACTTCAACAGCCTGCGCCAGCTAACCTGGCTGAACAAATCCGCCCTGATCATCTGCGACCTGGAAACAGAACCCGGCCATCAACCCGTCACTGTTGCCCCCCGTTCCATGCTGCACCACCAAATGAACCGCCTGGCCGATGCTGGTTTTATTTCCATGGCCGCCTCTGAGCTGGAGTATTACATCTTCAAAGAAACCTACGACAGTGCCAAACAAAAAGGATTCGATAATCTGGAAACCTTTGGTTGGTATATTGAAGATTACCATATGTTACAAGGCACCAAAGAGGAAGACCTCAACGAGGCCATCCGTTACCATATGGAACGTAGCGGCGTGCCGATTGAATCCAGCAAGGGAGAGTGGGGGCCGGGGCAGCACGAAATCAATGTGCGATACAGCGATGTGATGGAGATGGCCGACCGCCACAGCGTTTATAAACAAGGGGCCAAAGAGATTGCCATAGCCAAAAAACAGGCCATCACCTTTATGGCAAAGTTCCGCACCGATCTGGCCGGTTCCAGTATGCACTTGCACATGAGCCTGTGGGATAAAGAAGGCCGGAAAAACCTGTTCCCCGGCGATATTGCCGAAGGGCCGTTACATGTTTCGCAAACGTTCCGCCACTTTTTAGGTGGTTGGATGGCTCACGCCCGCGAAATTGCCTGTTTTTATGCCCCATACCCCACTTCTTACAAGCGGTACGTGTTCCAATCCTGGGCACCGACCAACATTGCCTGGAGTTATGACAACCGCACCTCTGGGTTCCGTGTGGTGGGGCATGGTTCATCGCTGCGTATTGAGTCGCGCATTCCTGGGGCCGATGCCAACCCTTATCTGGCTTATGCGGCTACCATTGCGGCCGGGTTGGATGGCATTCTCAACAAAATTGAGCCACCGCCCCTCTTTACGGGTGATGTGTATGCAGCAGGTGGGCTACCCAAAATCCCCGCCAGCCTGCGTGAGGCCACCGACGAACTAGAAAAAAGTGGGATGTTACGTACTGCTTTTGGTAACGAGGTAGTAGACCATTACGTCCACTTTTTCCGCACAGAACAGCGCAAATTCGACAAGGAAGTAACTTCTTGGGAACGGGCGCGGTATTTTGAGCGGGCCTGAGTTCAGTATTCAGTACTCAGTATTCAGTACTCAATCTTAAGTGAGTACTGGGTACTGACCACTGGGTACTGACCACTGGGTACTGACCACTGGGTACTGACCACTGGATACTGATGACGATTCCCATTATTGGTATTACAACCTATGAGCGTAGCCCGGATGGGCATTTTATGTTGCCGACGGTTTATGTGGATGCGGTGCGGCGGGCGGGTGGAGTGGCGTTGCTCATTCCGCCGGGGGAACCGCAGATTGAAGTACTGTTGCAGTTGTTGGATGGGGTGATTTTTTCGGGGGGCGGGGATGTGGACCCGGCCTGGTATGATGGGGTGTATCATCCAGAGATTTATACGATGGATGCGGAACGGGATGGGATGGAGCTAATGCTGGCGCGACGGATTGTGGAGCTGGGTAAACCGACATTGTGCATTTGTCGGGGGACGCAGGTGTTGAATGTGGCGTTGGGAGGGACGTTGATTGAACATTTGCCGGATGTGGTGGGGGAGCAGGTGGCACACCGGGAGCCGCCGGATATTCCGATTCTTCATGAGGTGCAGGTGGCTAAGGTGTCTAAACTGGCGGGGGTGTTGGGGAAAACGGCCGTTTCTGCCGCATCCTGGCATCATCAAGCTGTCCGCAAACCGGCCGAGCCGTTGCAAGTGGTAGCCTACGCCCCGGACGGAACGATTGAAGCGTTAGAGATGCCTGCCCATCCCTGGTTGATTGCGGTGCAGTGGCATCCCGAAATAACCGCCGAATCTGATCCCATTCAACAACGTTTGTTTGACGAATTGGTAAAAGCAGCCAGCAGCACATGACAAATATCACGTAGAGTCATGGCTTTTTTCACCTTGTTGTCTTGCCTGCTGCCGTTACAATCAGGGTTATGTGGCGGATTGTTTTGGCACTTTTGGTTTTTGTGATGTTGATGGCGGCTCCAACGGCCGTTTTGCGTTGCCAGTTAAGCGGTGTTTTGCCAGAAACGGCCGTTGATCCCTGCACCGAAAGCATCCAACAGTTCAACACCCATCTGACACAAACCGGCATATCGGCCGTTTTATTACCCCTGACCTCCATTTTTTCCTTCTGGTTGGTCATGTTTCACCAACCCCTCCGACACATCCTTTCCCCTGAAAAACTCCCCCTCACCATCTTGCTCCCCCCACCTCGTTTGTTTTAAGACCCCTTGCTCCCTAACCTTCAACTTGAAACCTGAAACTTAAAACCTGAAACTCGAAACCTATAAACGAGGTGTATGATGTCCAAAAAAATAAACCATGTAGAAAGAAAAAAGAGCCGGCAAACCAACTGGCTGCTGATAGGCATTGTGGCTGTTGGTGGGTTATTGATCCTCTTCGGCCTGTTATTTCTGTCGTTGCAAGTTGCCCAGGCACAACCATTGGCAGAGTATTGCGCGGAAAACCCCACGTCCTGTATCTTTGATGGGGCGGCCGATGCCCCGGTGACCATTGTAGAGGTTTTTGACTACGGCTGTACCCATTGCCGTGATTTTGCCAAAGAGACCTTTGGCCTGTTGTATGAGGCGTTTATTGCCACCGGGCAGGTACGCTGGATTTCTTTTCCCTATGCGTTGCGTTCGGAAACTTTGCCCGCCACGAATGCCAGTTTGTGTGCCAACGAACAGGGGGCTTACTTTCCTTTTACCGAAGCGATGTTTGCCCAATTTGATGCAGCAGATACGCTGGAGCGATCAGGGTTTTTGCGAATTGGTAACAGCCTGGGTTTGCAGATGGAGTCATATACCCAGTGCATAGACAACGGCCGTTACAATGACCTGATTGAAGAAAACATGGCAGTGGCACGACGGGCTGGTGTTTCTGCTACACCAACCTTTTTTATAAACGGCCGTATCTTGGAAGGAGCCTACCCCTTTGAAACCTTCCAACAACGGATAGAAAACGCCGCTGGTGGTTCGTGACCAGAGAGATTTCACGTTTCACGTTTTATGTTTCACGGCAAACGCCACAAGATCCAAAAGACCCTGAAGGTTTATGAAAGAAACCCAGGCAATCGAAACTATGAAAAACTGGCACTTACGATGGATTCAATTATTGACAATTCCCGGCATGTTGGTGGCTTTTTACTTGCTGCTTTTTCACAACGGTTCGCTGGTAGCAGTATGTGGAACCAGTGGGTGGGATGATTGTGGGGTGGTTAGCGGCCCCGATGCCCCCTACTCCTCTATTGGCCCCATTCCAGTCGCTTTGTTGGGGCTGGTGGGGTATTTGTTGCTCTTTTTGCTGGTGTGGTTGCAAGGAGTTTGGTTATGGTATGACGATAACCTGCCAGAACTGCTGGTGGGGGTGACTGGCCTGGCCTTTTTGTTTTCTCTGGGGCTGACGGCACTGGAACTTTTTGTCATTCATGCCATTTGTCGTTACTGCGTGGTTTCGGCCGTTATTGTGACCCTGATGTTTGTCCTGGCCCTCAATAATTTGCGAACCGCCAACCTTTTGGCTACAGTTGAATCGTAGAGGGAGTTATTAGCTGTCAACTATCAACGGTTAGGAACGCGGATTAAATAACCTACAAGAGATTGGAGATTGGAGATTAGAGATTGGTTCAATCTCCAATCTCAGTTCAGTAAGTTGTTTAATTTTCATTCCTTAACAACATCAAGGAGGTTTGTGATGGGATTAGTCAGCTGGATTATCTTTGGGGCGTTAGCCGGGTGGGTAGCCTCTATTTTGGCGGGCACCAATGAACGACAGGGCTGCCTGTTTAACGTTTTGTTAGGAGTAATTGGGGCATTTTTAGGTGGCCTGGTGATGGAGATTGTTACCGGACAACAGTTTGGTTTCGATTTTAACTTGCGTAGTTTTATGGTAGCTGTTTTGGGGGCTATTGTCGTTTTGGCACTGACGGGAGCCATCGGCCGTAACCAGAAAAATCGGCGCAAATGAGCCAAACATACACAATCAATTAGTTGCCGGAATCAACTAAACAGTAAAGCCACGTAATAAGCGGCCGTTACACCCCACATCAGGGAATCTATCCGGTCGAGTGCCCCGCCGTGCCCCGGAAAAATAGTGCCGGAATCTTTTACCCCTGCCTGCCGTTTGATGAGAGAAATACCCAGATCGCCAATCGGACTGACAATAAACCCAACCAGAAGGGATAAGGTGAGAACGGCCGATAACGACACCCCCATCCAACCATACCCAATTAACACCGTGAACAACGTTCCTAAAATCGCTCCCCCTAGATACCCTTCCACCGTCTTGTTGGGGCTGAGGCGTGGCGACATGGGGTGTCGTCCCAACACACGCCCCGCCAGATATTTGCCCACCACATAAGCCCCAGAATCCGTGATCCAGATGCTTAACATTCCCAACATCGTCCACTCTACCGGCATCTCGCTCAAATTGCGAACACGGAAAAAGTGCCCGGCCACCCAACCCAGCAACACCACCCCCCCAATCAGAGCCAAAAAATCGGCCGTTGCCGTCTGGCTCACCTGAAATTCATACAGATAAAGGGCGTAAGCCATCACGACGAACAGGGTAATGGCAAAAACAGGGGCAAAATAATCGGGAGACGGCCGTTGAGCAATGACCAGTTGCGCCAAAACAGATGGCAATAACACCACCAAAGGCACATGCCAGTTTAACTTTTGCAAAATTTGGGCGTACTCCATCGTCGCCAACAGCAGAACGATGGCAACCGGCACAAAATAAAACCACCCACCCAAATAAATAAAATAAAGAAGCAGTGGCCCTAAAGTAAATGAAATCAGCGCACGTTGCCAGAACATAGATAATTACTACTCGTTTGTTAACAGACCAAAACGGCGTTCCCGTTGGTTAAAGGCCACAATCGCCTCATACAAATCTTCCCGACTAAAATCGGGCCACAGCGCGGGGGTGGGGTAATACTCGGCGTAAGCTGCCTGCCAGATGAGAAAGTTGCTAATACGTAATTCCCCACTGGTGCGAATGACCAAATCTGGGTCAGGCAGCCCTTTGGTGAACAGGTAAGAGCTAAACAACTGTTCCGTCAAATCTTCGGGGCGTAACCCATCCGCCAACATCTCCTTCACTGCGTGTAAAATCTCCGCCCGGCCGCCATAGTTAAACGCTACGTTTAGAATCAGGCTGTTATTATTTTTGGTCAGTTCAATAGCCCGTTTGACTTTTTCTTGTAGGGAAGGGTCAATACCAGACAGTTCGCCCAAATGGTGCAAACACACTCCCTGGGCGTGGAGTTCGTGAATCTCTTGATCCAATACCCGGGTGAAAATTTTCATCAAGGCGCGCACTTCTGCCTGGGGGCGGCCCCAATTTTCGGTGGAGAAGGCGTAAATGGTGAGGATTTGGATACCAAACTCGACACAGGCGTTAATAATGCGGCGTAGATTTTCCGCACCCGCCCGATGCCCGGCCTGGCGAGGTAATCCCCGGCGACGTGCCCAACGGCCGTTTCCATCCATGATAATGGCGACATGAGTGGGGATTTTGTAAGGGGTCAGGTCTACTTCACCCGATGGCTTTTGTTTCATGAGTGGTGCGCCGCAGAATTACACTTCCATAATCTCGGCTTCTTTCCGTTTACCAATTTCATCAATCTGTTTAACATATTTGTCGGTCAATTTTTGCAACTCATCTTGAGCATGTTTCAACTCATCTTCAGAAATCATTTTTTCCTTTTCATACTCGCGGAGTTCATGCAAAACATCCCGACGCACATTTCGCACCGCCACTTTCCCTTCTTCCACCCGTCGCCCTACCAGTTTATTCAAATCTCGCCGCCGCTCTTCCGTCAGGCGGGGAATGTTGAGGCGGATGATTTTGCCATCATTGTTGGGCATAATACCCAGCTCAGACTTCAAAATAGCCCGTTCAATAGCCGCCAACGTTCCCATATCAAACGGCCGAATCGCTAACTGTTGGCTTTCTGGCACCGAAACCGAAGCTAACTGATTCAAGTGCATCGCACTACCATACACTTCAACCACTAACTTTTCTACCAGATGGGGATTGGCTCGACCGGTACGAAACCCAGACAAGTCGGACTCTAAGGAATTAATGGCCCCACTCATGCGGGACTCTGCATCATGTAACACATCATTAACCATCATATCCTCCTTGTTTGAAAAATTGTATAACTGCCCAGGGGGCCTTATCGTTACCCGTTATTTATGGATCGTGGTACCAATCGGCTCACCCATTACCAGCCGTTTCACACTGCCCTCTTGCCAAAAATTAAGCACAACAATGGGCAGGTTGTTATCCATACAGAGAGAAACGGCCGTTAAATCCATTACTCGCAAACGCATATTCAAAAAATCGTGATAAGACAGTTCAGAAAAACGGCGAGCGTTCGGGTTTTTCTTGGGGTCTTCATCATAAATGGCATCCACTTTGGTGGCTTTGATCAAAATGTCTGCCCCAATTTCCATCGCCCGCAACGCCCCAGCCGAATCAGTCGTGAAGTATGGATTACCCGTACCACCACTAAAAATGACCACACGCCCCTTTTCCAGGTGGCGAATCGCCCGCAAGCGAATAAACGGTTCAGCCATTGCCCGCATTTCAAACGCAGTTTGTACCCGTGTCGTCACCCCCGCCCGTTCCAGCGCATCTTGCAAAGCCAGCCCATTCATCACCGTCGCAATCATGCCAATGTGATCGGCCGTTGCTCGCGCCATTCCCTGGGAAGCCCCTTGCGCCCCGCGCCACAAATTGCCACCCCCAATCACCAGGGCCACCTGAACCCCCAGGTCATACACATCCTTCACCACCCCGGCCACCTCGGCTGCCCGCGCCGGATCAATCCCAATTCCACCTTCGCCCGCTAATGCTTCGCCGCCCATTTTGAGCAAGATACGTTTATAACGTGGCGTTGTCATACCCTGTTGACCCCCATGAAAGAAAGGGCGTTCTGTTGAACGCCCCCTCTGGATATGTACCTGGACTAAATAGCTTCACCTAGTTCGTATCTGGCAAAACGTCGTACCACGATATTTTCACCAATGGTACGAACAGCATCGGTGATCAGGTCTTTAATTTTGACCTTTTCATCCTTGATGAAGGGTTGCTCCAACAAACAAACTTCTTCATAAAACTTATTAACACGCCCGGTAACGATTTTTTCCACCACAGTGGTGGGTTTGCCTTCGGCCAACGCCTGGGCTTTCAAGACATCCGTTTCGCGGGTTAGTTCCTCGGTGGGAACATCTTCGGGGCGCAGATAACGTGGCCCAGAAGCAGCAATTTGTAAGGCCAGATTGTGAGCCAGTTGGCGGAACTGTTCGTTGCGGGCAACAAAGTCGGTCTCACAATTGAGTTCTAACATCACACCCACGCGGTTGCCTGGATGGGCGTACAGTTCCACAATACCTTCATTGGCTGAACGGTCTGCCCGTTTGGCGGCGCGAGCGGCCCCTTTTTCCCGCAACAGGTCAACTGCTTTATTAAAATCGCCACTGGTGCTTTCCAACGCTTTTTTGGCTTCTAAAATACCAGCACCGGTGATTTCACGTAACTCTTTCACTAATTGAGCAGAAATCATAATGTGACTATCTCCTGAAAGTCATAAAACCCTGGTTTGGTGACAGCCTGTGACCAAACCAGGGGCTTTTGGATTATTCTTCATTGTCTTTGTAAACGTAATTGTCGAGGTCGTCAATGGGTTCGTCCAGTTCAATATCAGGAACGCGGATTTTTGCCAATGTGGATTCGCCTAACAATACTTCGTCGGCCACGTCTTCGTCCTCAAAACTGCGATAGGGGTAACGGCCGGTATCCATCACGTCTTCTTCGACATAGGTTTCTTTACGCACGGCCATGCCTTCAATCGCTGCATCGGCCATTTTGCCGCAGATGAGTTTGATGGCCCGGATGGCATCGTCGTTGGAAGGGATGATGTAATCAATGGGGTCTGGGTCGCAGTTGGTGTCTACCAGGGCGATGACGGGAATTTTGAGGGTGTTGGCTTCTTTAACGGCCGTTTCTTCATGGTTCACGTCAATGACAAACAGCACCCCAGGCAACCCCCGCGCATTCCGAATACCACCCAACCGTTCGTTGAGCCGGGCAATTTCATTTTCCACGCCCAATCGCTCTTTTTTCTTCAACAGGTCAAACTCACCAGCATCTCGCCGGGCCTCCAACCGTTTCAGGTAATCAATCCGTTGGCGAATGGTTTGCCAGTTGGTCAAGGTGCCACCCAACCAGCGTTGGTTGACAAATGGCTGGTTAGCACGGGCGGCTTCATAGGCAATGGTGTCTTGGGCCTGACGTTTGGTGCCAATGAACCACACATCGTGACCACCAGCAACGGTGTCACGAATGAGGTTATATGCTTCCTCAATGAGGACAATGGTTTGTTGTAAATCTAAAATGTGGATGCCGTTTCGCTCGGTGAAGATGTAGGGTTTCATCTTCGGATTCCAACGGCGGGTTCTGTGACCAAAATGCACACCGGTTTCCAGTAGTGCTTTCATTGAAACTACGGCCATGGGGTTATTCTCCTTTGAATGTGTTTTAGACTTCCATGCTCTTCGTCCTTTCATGGAGCTTACATGGCCCATGTGTGTAAACGGCCGTTTCCGGGGTTCAGGATGACCCTTTCACACAATGTAAGCACACCCATTCCAGTCTGAGCATGTGTAAAATATAAACAGCTTGTAAATTGGGAAACTTCCCATTGAGCAAGCCTGGTGATTATAACGAAAGTGAAAAATTCCGCAAACCAGCTATTTCCAGCGCGTCAAAATCGTTTCTCTTTGGAACAATTGCACCGTTACAAAGAGCAAAATCACATCGAGAATGGCGACCACTGCACCAATGATAAAAATGACTTGTTGGTTAATCAAGATAAGCCCCACCGATTGCCCCAACATCAACATAATAATGGGCAACACCACCACCCCGGCCAGTTGTTCAGCCACGCGCGGGTCGGTGACACGAGACGACACCAGAATGGCACTGTTTACCGACAGCACGGAGAGCAAAGGGCCAACCACAAAAATGGCAACCAGCCAGGTAGTTGAAATGAGACGGCCGAATACCACGTCATTGGTCAGCAGTTTCACCCCCACCCCATACACCCCAAAGGCCAACCAACTGGCAACAATAGCGGGCAAAACGGCCGCTACAGCCTTACCGGTTAATAATTCGGCCGTTGTGATGGGGGTTGCCAGCAGCGGTTCCAACGTGCGAGTCGTTTTTTCGCCCACAATGCTATAGGCGGCAATTGTGACCGGAATCATCACCGGCAACATCATAAACAGCAGAGTAAACAGGTTCATCATATACACCTGCAAACAATCTGCTTCAGAGATACCCGCGCACTGCTCACCAAAAAAGGCATCCCCGCCCGATTCCTGAATTTCCTGCAATTCACCTTGTGTGGCTTCATCCCCTATACTGCCCGTCCCCCACAAGGTTGCCAGCGGCAAAAGGGTCAAAATGATGGGCAAAAAGGCCACCGTGAACAGTACCAGGCGGTTTTTGAATACCTCCGCCCACTCTTTTTCGATGATTGTTTTAATTTTTTCCATAGGCTATCCCGCCGATTGAAATATAGACATACAGAAGGTATAAACCGGGATTTTTATTGAGATTGGAGGTTAGAGAGTGGGATCTCCAACCTTTAATCTCCTTTAATCAACTGAAGGTAAACATCCTCCAACGAGTGGCGCAACTCGCCCACAAATTGGATATTGGCCCCAGCGTTGACCAACAGGCGAATGAGGTCAGGGTTATGGTG